>CAZASA010000004.1:46510-60616 GCA_964487685.1 uncultured Planctomycetales bacterium | reverse complement strand
AAGCTGCCGCAATCAAGATCTTAATGATAAAAAACCAGCCCAGGGCCTCGGTTGAAACAGCCGGTTCCCCATAAACAGGGATGATAGGGTTCCATAGGACCCACGGGATCGCCGCCTCAAATGTGCCCATCGGACAGACCTTAGAAAACCAAGTTTCCTGCGTCACCAAAGGAAATAAGATGACCAGAAAAAATAGCACCAAATATCGCATAGAGGTTAATTTTTCTGAAAGGCGGATTTTTACACCTTTTATCTTATACATAAGGTCCTGCATGAGGCCAAAAGGACAAAGCCATCCACAAGCAAGAGAGCCCACAAAAACACCGATAAGACCTAGATAAGCGGTCAAAAGATAGGGGAATTTACGGATGGTCATGAAATGCTGGAAAGTGCCGATAGGGCAGGAAAACAAAGCTGATGGACAGCTATGGCAATTGAGGATAGGCACACAGATGCTTTTAAGGGAACCCTGATAAACTTGCTTGGTATTCAAAAACCCTAAATAAGCATTTGAAAAGACGAACGCACACCACTGGAACATAGCCCGTATATTTTGCAAGTCCATTTGCTACTCCAGTCCTATGCACGCCATGCACATGGTGGCACCGTTATTCTGGGTTTCTGACGGCTCATTATTCATATCCCCCAGGATAAAAAAAATGAACGCCAAGAAAAATACCACGATCCTGATCATTTTGGTCTTCGTCATCACTATCCTTTACATCGCTTCAATCCAGGTCATGCGTTGATGGCAGCGCGGACAAACAGGAAAACCGCTTTTACCGCAAGCCGGACAGATAAATACACCCCTGTATCCATTCCAATACATGGCCACATGACATAACGGACATAAGGGGATCCCTTTTGTCCCGCATAGAGGGCAGACACTAAAAACATTATGGGCAATGGCCTTCATGACAAGGTCGCTTGCAACGAGTGAACTTTGGCCGAACGCTTTATATTTCCCAACAGAATAAGCGCAATAACCTGATAAAAAAATAATGACAATGGCCACTATGATCAAGAGCCTCTTGCGGTCACCGTCGCTTAAAATTTGATCACCATCAACGATCATAGGACCCTTATTTGTGGTTTGATATTGTCTCCCTGAAGCGGTGCTGTGACAGCGATCACTTCATGCATAAGGGCACCGCATCTCGGGCATCTTTTGGGCATGACACCGCTGCTATTCTTTTCTGAAACATGAAACTGGCAGTTAAAACATATGAAATATTTCCCTTGGACTATCCTGCCCGCGTTGGCCTGGGTATTGAAGGTCTTGCAAGCCACGGCATTCTTATCACCGGTAATACCAAAATGGGCCGGCACATTTTCCGCAGTCAATAGGGTGAGATTATCAGGGAAATTCCCCAGCGCCTCCCAAGCTGTCCCTTTTATATCCGTGTATACTTCTATCCGGGCCTGATCAAAGACCCTAAAAGGCTCGAAACCAACATTGTTCCCTAATACAACATCTGCCCCCATTTTCACCAGCATCTGGGCCGCACGCAGGCCTGCCGCATATTGGGAATCCATAAACTTATTGGGGATCGCCCTGTAATTCCCTTTGGACCGGTCACAAAGGATAAAATAAGGAGCACGGCCGAAAAGATAAGATACCGGACTGTTGATGTCCTTGCCTGTGGCGGCAATGGCTATAATGACCGCCTTGCCCCCTGTTAGGACCAAAGGATTGTCCTTTTCATAATAAGCGCGCCCGATCACAAGGGAAAAAGCAACGATCAGAACAAAAAATAATACAGCTCCCCTTTTCATTGACTAATTTTCTCCTGAACATTCTCTTGGTCTAGATGGACTTTTTTATAATACTCGCACGATAAACAGGATGTCTGACAGAATACTTTTTGATGGCCGACATGCTCTCGAAGCGTATAGCATTTCTTTGTACCGGAAAGAAAGACCACGCAAGTCTTGCAATTATGCACACGGTTGTTCAACGGCGCCTGATGAAATTCCCAGCACCTTAAAAAATCCGATTGCGCGATCAAATTCTTAGAATTGACGGCATCGATCCCGATCTTATAGGTCTTAATGAATGAAATAAGGTCTGCCCGATGGATACGGCGATGACCGCCGGGTGTTTTAGTGCTTTTTAATATTTGTTGCTTGGCCCAGTTAATAACAGAGAACCGGGTGACACTGCAAAGCTTGGCTACTTCAACGGTGGAATAGTATTCCTTCATATAGCTGCCTCCGGGTTAAACTCTACTCTTTAAACTTATTCAACTTATTCTACATTTGAGGTTAAAAAAATTTGTTCCCTTGGGAACGTGATCTTTATAAATATCTATGATCTGACAGGATTCTACCAATGGAGTTCAAAAAGGGATATTGAATTTCAACGAGGAAAATAATAGTTGAAATTGTTGAATTAGAAAATCAAGTAAATTAAAAAGGAATTAGCGGAAGGATTTTATTACAACCATCGACGGATACTACTGTTCCAGGAATTTTCTAGCCAACAACATCCCCACCAACATAAAAAATACAAAAATAATTGCCTTTTGTAACCCTAACCCAACCCCAACAAGTGCAGGACCAGGGCAAAAACCGGCCAATCCCCATCCTACCCCAAAAATGGCTGCCCCTAAAATCAATAGGCTATCAATTTCTTTTTTCTTTGGCAAATCAATGTTTTCACTTAACAATGGTTTGGAATTTCCAACTAATCTATACCCGATCGCAGTAATTGTCAGGGCCCCTGCCATGACAAAAGCCAGTGTGGGATCAAAGTGCCCAAACAAGTCTAAGAATCCGATAACTTTTTTAGGATTAACCATGCCTGAAATAATTAATCCGACCGACATAATAAATCCACTAATAAATGAAACGAAAATATACATTTTAAACCCCGAATACTCTCTTAATCCAAACCGTTAATATGCCTGCTGCCATAAAAACAATCGTAGCTACAATAGAACGCTTTGATAACCTAGCCATCCCGCAAATGCCATGCCCGCTGGTACAACCGCTGCCAATGACTGTCCCCACCCCTACTAATAGTCCTGCGACTATTAAGCCGAATCCCGAAGCATTAATAACAACTGTAACAGGGAATTTTGTCTTACAAATAAAGCCGCCAAAGACAAGGCCAAAGATAAACGCCAGCCGCCACCAATAGTCTTTATCCGGCTTAGCCAATAACCTTGAAGTTATACCGCTGACTCCCATGATACGGCCATTAAACCAGTATAAAATTACCCCAGCAGCACCAATGAGCATCCCTCCTATAAATCCATAGACATAAGATATGTTCATTCAAATCTCTCCTAACAATATGGTATACTTAAATTAGTAATTACGAAGTATATAAAATTTTTCTTTTCAATATGAGAAATTGAGGTTAAAGTTAAGCCATGCGAAAAAACAATAAAAAGGTCTTCTTTTTGGCCTCCTTTGAAGACGCTTCCATCCTTCGCAAATTCGCCATCCTATACCTGATCACCTCTATCGTTCCGATGTCGCTGTTATATTTCATTTACTATCAAACTACCCACGTGGGCAAAATCGGCATCTCTTCATTAAATTATACTTACATCATGATCCTGATGGGCTTGGGTGTTTTTATCGGGTTTATCACCATCCGGACCCTTCTCGTTAAGGTCATTGATATTTCCAAACAAAACCACGAGGCCCTGGAACATTTATTAAGCCCTGAGACCGTCCAAGAACTCAATCAAGGGGAAAATGAGATCGTGATCCTGAGCCGCTCATTTTCCGCGGTGACACAACGCCTGGAAGAGAATGTCCGCAGCCTTGAGACGGCCAAAAAAACATTGTACGCGGTCATGTCCAAGGTTGGCCATGGCATTTCCAACATGGAGAACATCGACACCTTCCTTGACCTGATCCTGGAGACGCTGACCAATGCCCTCAAGTGCAGGGTCAGCACCTTGCTTCTTTTAAATGATAATAAAACGGAATTGATCGTTAAAAGCGTTTATGGCGCCAACTACGATCCCAAAAAGAAATTACGGATCAAATTGTTTGACGGCTCACCTTTGACCAAGGTCCTAACCGAGAAGAAATCATCAAATATTTCCGGTATTTTCCTGCAGGATAAAAATAATCCGGTTTTAAAAGACTATTTTGGCGAGAATTTGCTGTGCGCACCCCTGGTTTACCATGACAAAGTCTGCGGTATATTGACATTATGCAAATTCGAAGGGCCTGAGTCGATCTTTTCCGCTGAAGACTTAGACCTGGTCTTTAACCTGGCTTCCCAAACAGCTGTTGCCATTGATAATTCCAAACTCAATCATGATATTGAAAAAACTTATTTTGAAACCATCTCCGCTCTGGCGCTCGCTGTTGACTGCAAAGATAAATTCTCCCACGGCCACCTGGACCGGGTGGCTGACAATGCGGTGATGATAGGTAAACGACTAGGGCTTGACGAGGAAGACCTGGACACTTTAAGGGACGCGGCCCGCTTGCATGACCTGGGCAAAATCGGCATCCCTGATGATATTTTGAACAAAGAAGGTTCTCTTAGCGACGAAGAATGGGTCATCATGCGCCGTCATCCGGAGATCGGGGAAAGTATCATCAAGCCGGTGCGGTCCCTGCAGCATTTATGCGACCTGATCAGGCACCACCATGAAAAACTTGACGGCACAGGGTATCCTGACGGATTAAAAGGAGATGAGATCTCTCCTCTTGTCCGAATTTTAAGTGTGTCTGATGTTTTTGATGCCCTTACCACCGAACGCTCTTACAGGCCCAGGAAATCAAGGCATGAAGCCATCAAAATCCTGCGTTCGATGAAGGACCATCTTGACCAGGACATTGTCAATATCCTGGTCGAAGGGCTGGAAGCCAAAGAAGACCTCACCTGAACTTGAAGGTAGCTACCACATCATCCAGGACCAACCGCATCTTTTCGTCCCTGCTGCCATAAGTGATCGTAAACGCATAACCTTTGTTAAAAAAGGAAATGTTCGTCACAAATACAGGGTTTTGAGGTGATGCTTTAAAATCCATTTGGGTGGCGAATACCCCATCGACCTTTATTTCTTTATCATCGATCAAGCTCCCCTGGTGGGCTATGATGCCCTTCTTCATGGCCTGGTCGGAATCGATAATGGTTTTCTTGATCTGGGCGGGTGAAAGTTTTTGACTTGGCACCATTTGAATATCGATCGCGACATTATTGCCGTCAGGATAGGTAATAACGATCTCCTGGGCATACTCAACCCAGCGCCAACCCTCCGGGATATCCATACTGAACAATCCAGTTTTTTGTGTGCGTTCAACGGCATAAACGGATTTGATCCCTCCCGCTAAAAATAATGCACTGATGACGACAATAATAATTCTTTTTGGGTCCATCTCATATTCCTCTATTGGGTATTGGTTTTATGCGCCACTTCCTGGCACGCCGCGGGATCTCCCTTTTTCTGGCCAAATAAATGGCTTGCTTCCTTGAACTCTTTCTTAAATCCCCATTTGATGATCAGTCTATTGGCTGCCCTTTCCGCGTCACAGTTCACATTCCCTTTTCTGATGGAATCGAGCACCCGATGGGCGATCTCATGGGCGATCACCCCTTCCATCGGCCCTGCTGTCCGGGCTAGCCCCAAGCTCATCCCAAGCTTAACAATGGTAAAGCCCTCGGTACAACAAGGCGGATCATCCTTGGTCACGATAAATTCCGATGAGCTGGCAAAACGGGCTGTCCCGGAATCGTAAAATTCCGTAAAGAGCATGGGCCTCTGGCGATTGGTCACATTAAGAAAATCTTTTAACGGCATCCTGAGCAATACATCCACAATCGCCTTATAAACCAGGGAAGGGTCTTGATAAAATGAAAATTCACCCAAATATTCTTTAATGACCTCAGGACGATCATTGACCTTCCAGGAAATTAATTTTTCATCCTTAAAATAAAAAGTGACCACTTCATGAAAAGGATCGTTGAGGGGTTCATTATAGGTCAGCCAATCCTCTGTTCCTTCGTGCCTGAAATCGCGCAATTTATGTTGGGGATAAAGTTTAAGAAAATCACCCTGCTCCATGCCTAATTGAACGCTGTGTAAGGCAGCACTTTCTTTTTGATAAGCCAGGGCCCTTGAACTGCAGATGAGTAACACTAAAAGAATGATCAATTTATTTTTCATTTTCTACTTCCTTATTCAGATCAAGCACCATCTGATCCAAACCCTTGGCGATCAAGGGATAGGCATCTGCTATATCCTTTGACGCGGCCTTTAATGCATTTATTTGGTCCTGGAATTCTTTACTGTGCTTATCCGGGACAGGGGCGGGCGGAACATTCTTGTTAGCATTCCTATACTCCCAGTCTTTCTCTAATTTATCGGCTAAATGGGAAAGCTCTTTTGAAAGTGCAGGATCAGACTCCTCAACAGCTGAAGCTGAGTCATTTAAAAGGATTATCTGGCCCTGCTCATCAGTTTCCTTTGAATATGAAATACAGGGGGACAAGACGATCAGGGCCGCAATGAGCATTATTGTCATGCTAGGCTTAATTATCATTCTGTCTGGCCTTCAACCGGGCCTATCACTTCAAAACCCTGGGCACCCTGGACATAGAAAACACCTTTATATCTAAAATAAACCTGGCCGTTGACTATTATCTTCCTGGCCTGAGTCACGAGAGGATTGACGATGGTCCCAACGGGTGGAGGCACGGCTATAAATTGACCTCCTTGCTGTAAATAAAATGTCCCTTGGTCATATAAATAACTCTGTCCATCAGGTCCCACGACCATGTAACCGCCTGAAAGGTCAACAACGGAAGCAATATTGACATAGGGATAAAAATGGTATTGATTATCATAAAAATTATAACGCGGCTGCCAATTATTATGATGCTCGCGATGAAAAAGCCTATTATTATCAGCGGGCGCTTGAGCGTTGATCGCATAAACGTGTGGTTGCTGCTTTCTCCATTGGTCCGGTTGAACACGCGCCTGCACTAAAGGCTGAAGATGGACATTAGGAACCGGTTTAAAATGCTCATCGGCCTTTGAC
This sequence comes from uncultured Planctomycetales bacterium, assembly GCA_964487685.1. Classification (GTDB taxonomy): domain Bacteria; phylum Omnitrophota; class Gorgyraeia; order Zapsychrales; family Fredricksoniimonadaceae; genus JABDGZ01. Next base: position 53,602 of record CAZASA010000004.1, on the reverse strand, counting down.
TGCCTGGCAGCAGCGGGCCGCGGGGTTTCCCGGCGTGTTTGCACCGCTGGAATAACAGGGTTGTTACGGGCGGCCACCACCGGACGGGAAATAGAGCCTTTCTGGTGATCTTTATCGTCAGGACGATTAGCCTGGGCCGTAAATATCATCACTACACTTACAAAAAATAAAAGTCCTTTTATAACCTTGTTCATTCCTTTATCCTCCAGGATCAATGTTCCAAATAATAAGATTTCAACGGCCTTAGCGCCTCATCGAGTTCATAAACTAAGGGGACACCGGTGGGGATCTCCAAATTGACGATATCTTCTTCTGATATCTTATCAAGATATTTTACCAAAGCCCGGAGTGAATTACCATGGGCAACGATGATAACACGCTTTTGTTGGTATAAAACAGGTTCAATGGTCCCTGTCCAGTAAGGCAAAAACCTTTCCACCGTATCTTTTAAAGATTCCCCCAGCGGAAGGTCCTTGAGATCCACGTCTTTATACAGCGGGTCTCGTCCTTCAAAACGCTCATCATCCCGGGTCAATTGAGGCGGCCTCACTGCATAGGATCTTCTCCAAATAGCCACCTGCTGGTCCCCATACTGCTTAGAGGTTTCTGCTTTGTTCAAGCCCTGAAGAGCCCCATAATGACGTTCATTCAAACGCCAAGACTTAAAAACCTCTATCATCTTTAGGTCCATTTTATCTAACACTATGTCAAGTGTTCGACAGGCTCTTTTTAAGACTGAAGTAAAGGCCATGTCAAAGGTAAATCCTTTTGCTTTCAAGACCTCCCCGGCTTGCTCCGCTTCCAAGATCCCCTTTGGTGAAAGATCGACATCTGTCCAACCGGTAAACCGGTTCTCCTGGTTCCAGACGCTTTCCCCATGCCTTAAAAGGACTAAATTAATCATAAATCCCACTTCCTTAAAACCCACATCCTTCGCTCCTCTTCTAATCGAATGATATTGTAGTCTCTGTTAAGCAATTCTTGGCATGCGGGCTGTTGGTCATAAGCAGATCTTCGATGGCCTGAGAGTTCAAAGTACGGGATGTCCCCAAAAGGATAACAAGAAGAAAATATAAACTTCACCTTTTGATCGATACATGTTTTTAACACCGTCAACGGATCATGGAAGTGCTCTAAAACTTCACCAAAAATGACCAGGTCCTTATTTTTAAATAACGCCGGGTATTCAACAGGGACATTTAATATTTGTATTTTTAAACCATTGCGGTCAAACCGAAACCTGGCAAAATCAGTGAATTTACGGTAGTCATAAATTGTTACTTTTGCGCCATGACTTGCAAAAAATAAACCATAATCCGCGGCCAAACATCCAAAATCAAGGACAGTTAGACCCTTAATGCTTACATTCATTTTATCCAAAGTCAGATATATCTCCCTGGCTTCCGGATATCTAGTATACGCTAACATGGTCCTTAGGATATAGGGGTCTAATTTATGCTCGAGGGCCAAACGTTTAAGATTGTCCTTATCCGAGGCAATTTTATAGATCTCATTGATCGCTTGAAGAGGCGTTTGATAATAATCAGATACGATCTGCGCTCTATCAGGCCATATGGGATCTGTATCAAGGGGATGGAACATTGACATGACCCCAAACAAATCTTTTTTTAATGAAATACTTAAAACTTACCCCCAGAACCCCAAATCCGTAGATCATGCTTCGCCGAAAATTGATCGAAGAGCTTTCCTTGGTGTAGATCGAGGGCGTCGAGACTTCCCCTACTCTAAATCCTTCGTATAATATCTCGGCCAGCATTTGATTATCAAAAATAAAATCATCGGAATAGGTTGTTAAAGGGAGCTTTGACAAAACTTCTTTGGAAAAAGCCCTGTAACCCGTATGGTATTCTGATAATTTTTGGGAAATAAGCAGGTTTTCAAAAGCTGTTAAGACGCGGTTGGAAAAATATTTATAATAAGGCATTCCCCCTTTAAGGGCGTAGCGGCCCAAAATGCGCGAGCCTAAGACCACATCAAACATCCCCACGGCGATGAGCGAGGCCATGGACATGATCGCCTTGGGAGGATATTGATAATCAGGATGCAGCATCACCACAATATCCGCATTGCGCTTCAATGCCTCTTTGTAACAATTTTTCTGATTGCCGCCATAGCCTTTATTGCGGTCATGTTCAAAGGTGGTGATCCCAAGCCTTTTGGCCTGGGCAACCGTATCATCCCTGGAAAAATCATCGACCAGGATCACCTCGTCTACGATGTCATGCGGGATCTCTTGATAGGTTTTCTCCAATGTTTTTGCCGCGTTATAAGCCGGCAAAACAACTATTATTTTCTTACCCTGTAACATAATGAACTCCTTTTAAATTTATTCTATCAAAATTCTTGCCTGCGGGTCCTGTCTCGGACTTGCTGTTGCCGTGCTGCGCTTCGCTTCTCTTGGCGAATTGCTGGCCTATCAGCGGCCAGAAAAGGGGTTTCTCTGAATTGATGACTTGAGCGCTTGTCGTGCGCTCGGCAACATCAATTCCGAGCCACCCGCCGAATGGTTCATAATACATTCTCAGGCTGATGCCGATATGTTTTTTCTGCGTATAAAAACCTGACCATTCTCATTCGACTCAAGTTTTCGCGTGACCTCTCCATTGGTCTCAACGATACCAACGTGAACTAAGGTTTTAGCAGAAAAAATATATCGGTGTCAGCCGTCCATGAGTTTTCATATAACTTTTGACACTGCCAGTTTATTCTACAATGCCGTCATAAAATGTACCAACAATATCCGTAAGCCCTGGCAAACGGCCGGGAATTGCGATATCCCAGCGGCATATTGATGCCAATGCCAATGAAACTGCAAAATAGCTAAAATGACCATGATACCTGAAAGGACAATGGCCTGGTTTCGGCGGCTCATGGCGTTTCTCCCAGGAATTTACGGATACGACGCTGTTTTTCAGAATCTTTCAAGATCTCATTGCGCACAAAAACCAATACCACCGGGTCCTTGGTTTGCATGACCAATTTATAATCCTTATCAGCCATCACGGATTGCGGCGGGATAGGAACACCAAAATAATGCAAATCATCCAACGGCCCTAAATACAAATACGCATCCGGCGGCAGGGTCTTATCTTGTTCAAGGTTCCATACGCGATTTTGCAGATAAGTGCCATATAAAGGTGCGATCCAGGTTTTGTCCGTCGGAAAAGCTGACCGCGCTTTATACATAGCCACATAACAACTCAAACCCCTGGGATCGTTTTGAGTCATATAATCCAACAAGGCCCACGCTTTGACCAAAGGCTTTGGAAAGCTGGTCGTATAATTTTCTTCTGTTAAATAATGCTTGTTCACATAGTCGTTGACCGGCTTTTTGATCTGATAACTGGGATAATCAACAGCGCTTAGTTGAAATACGCTAAGGACCGCAAAAATAACACAACTGAATTTTATAGTCCTGATAAAGAATTCTTGGCTTTCAAAAAGATCCAGTAATTGGCCAAGAGCGACCAAGGCCAGGGCCACGATAAAAAGGGAATAACGCAGGGTCAGATTAAACCAATTTAAAGGGACTGGCATTAATTTAAGTACCCCCATGATCAGGCATAAGGACAACCAAAAGTTCAAAGTGTCTTTTTTGACGATTGAACGTATAAATATATAAAACCACGCCGGTAAGGCAATGGCACAAAATACTAAACCAAACCTTCCATGCAATGAGCCCAAGGCAGAGTCCTTGCCAATATCCAAAAGCTTCATCGCGATGGCACCAATACCCCCCGTCCCCTCGGGCCTTGCCTTGAATATGCCTAAACCATGGATGGTCAAATCCATGGGAGAAAAAGGATCGCTTAACAGGATAAAATTACGAAAATACCAATATCCTCCCGCCATGATAAAAATCAGGAACCCCAGCACCCAGTGCCGTTTCGTGACCGATCGGGCCCGTTTAAATACAAATGGGATCAGTGTTAATAGCATGATCATCGAATCATACCTCATCCCCCAATACAATCCTCCTGCCAATACCATCGGATAAAAATAAATAAGCCGGGAACTTTTATAAAACATGACGGCGAAATAAAGAGAAGCAATATAGAAAACAGCTGTGATCAGATCAATGTAATTGCTTCCCATCTGGGCCAAGACAACAGGAGTAAACAAGAACAACAAGGCGCCAAAGGCTGAAGTTCTGGGTGTAATGTTGACAGCGCGACTCAGACCATAAATGACAACAACTCCCCAACAAGCCATGATCAACCCAACTCCATCCACCCATTGTTGGCTGTGGGTCAGGATGGCCGGCCACATAAAAGTAAGTTCGGCATTTTGTGGGAAAGCAAAATGACCCTCCATCATGACAGGAAGTAAAAATATCTTATGGTTAAGGATATACTCGTAAATTTCCGGCAAGTGATAAACCACATCATCCGATGTCCTGGGAGGCAGAAAATACACAGCGGCAGAGAGCCAAACAAAAACAAAAGCAGCCATGGCAAGCAATAGGGCGTTGAGCGGGGAGCAAATACTTATAATGCCATTGAGCCATTGCCTTCCTTCATCCTTAAAAGAAATAGTTTCATTTTTATTAAGAATAAGAATATAAAGGCAAATAATGACAACAATTAAAGCGTTGATAAAAACCAGCAGCGGCGCATAAAGCAGTCCTGCTATACCTAAAACTAATTGAGTCAAAATAATTTGGGCACATGCCAAAAGACCGGCCCCGATGATCTTTTGATGCACCGGTCGGATGCCGTGTTTTGAAAACAATAAATAATGGCTAAAAAGGATCAGTAAGGTCACTGCATCATCCTTAGAATTGAGGCCCGAATAATTTCTCGATGGAAAGCCCGATGTTCCTTTGCCATCGGCTTAATCGCCAGACAGGCATGCTCGAAGGCACACTGACCTTCAATTTGTCCAATGCGGCAACGACCTGGCGCCATTCAAATTCTTTCAAATCACATCCCCTTAAGCCCGGCAGCACTTGCCTGCCTGAAACATTATAATCCAGATAATCAGCGATTTGATTCCTGACTGCCCAACGATGGCGGCCTGTTGTTATGGCATAAAGCCTGTTCCTGAATTTAAAATTATTGTTCAACAAGAAATACACATGCCCAACCCCTGGCGCTGAAACAAAATCAATGACCTTGTCTATATCAATATCCGTGATCAAATACACGTTCTTGCCGGAAATATCCTCACCATCATTAAGGCCATAGAAATAGTTGCAATAAAGCAAGACATCATGAGGTCCCATGTTTTCCTTGAGCCAATGGACAGCAACCGGCAGATTACTGCGTTCATAATAAAAGTTAACAAAAGTAAATAGGCCGCTGAATACTAAATAAGCGATGATCAAATTCCTTTTGACCCAAGGGGTGTTAAGTTCCTCGGCACACATCCCGGCAAATCCCACGGTTACGGTGATAATGGGAAGATAAAAATAACGGGAAAAATAAATATATTGCGGCGGGGTCAGTATCGCCAGGAAAATACCGGCCAAAAGCCCGCTTAAGTATAACCAACGGAACAATCCCTGTTGATCAGGTTTTTGATAGATCCAGCGTAATCCTATCAGCATGATATTGACAGCCAACAGGAACCTGATCATACCTGCGACATTGTCCCAATAGGTATTGTAGATCCGTCCGATAATGATCCCGAACCCGTGGGCCCATATAGGAATGACATGATTGAGCAAAATGGCACCTATCGGACCGATCCAGATCATTGAGATCAAGAATAACAAAGACCAGATCGGCTTTCTGACCCATCCAATGCACCATTTCCATATAGGCTTATTTAACATGGCTAAAGCCAATACAAGATGGGGAATATACTGTAACTGCCACGAATCCAAATGAGGGACCCAAAAGCCTAATATAAATAAAACAACCAATCCTAAAGAAATACCCCATCGCTTGGCCTTACAGGCTTCTTTAAGTTCCCACAAACAAATTGTAAGAATACTAAAAACAAGGCCCAGGGGCGCATACATCCGCACAAAAGAAGCTTGTTCAAGCACCATCGGCTGGCCTAAGAAAAATAAGAACAGCAATGCCGTCCCGCCAGTGTCAAGGAGGCCCTTGTATCGTAAATAAAAGACCCAAAACCCTAACGTCAGCAAAACGAAGACTAATGGGATGGCGCGGGCCCAAATCAATAGGGTCAAATGATGTTTATAAAGAAAAGCTAACGGATAGGTGATCACCAAGCCACGCGTATAAAGGAAATTCTCAGGCTTATCATTGGAATAATCCCAAATTTCCGGCTGGCCGGATACGGCCAAACTTTGAGCGGCCAACAAATTACGCGGTTCATCACACCATGGAGGGGTAACAGCACTAACAAACCACCAGACCATCCCAAATGCGACTATCACCCAAAGGGATAATGTCACTAGTTCGTTTTTACGTTGCAGGGACATAAATTGATCTATAAGGAATAAACAAAGCCACGCTGTTTTAATGCATTGGGAGGCAAATATTTGATCAATTTTTGACGGATAAGCCTGTTTAATTCAGTGGTAGTTCCGGATTTTCCCTGGCTGCCGCCAAATTGAAGATAGGCCATGTTCAGACACACCATGCTGTACAACCATTCTTTCTTTTTCTCTCCCTCCACATTGATCTCTGCCACTATATCCGTATACGCATGGGCCATGGCTTCCATTAATTCCAGATCGATCTGGGGCCGCCGTGCTTTTTCCAGGTCATGGATGGTCTCTGGCAATGTTTTCTTATCAACACCGCCCAAAAGCACCTTGACTGCCTTGACGCGTTCAATATCCTGGCTTGACAGTGAGATTGTTCTGGCATAGGCCGACGGGCCAAAAAGAAGCACAACGATCAAAACTAAAAAGAACCTTCTATAATGCATACCTGCCCCTCAACTTTCCTATATAATTGATTTCCTTATTATATTAAATTAAATCGAAAATCCTCAATGATTATTAAACAATCTAATATAGCCTAACGGGCCGACACAAGGTCGGCCCCTACGATAAAAGATTGGCACAAGGTCGGGCCCTACGATAAAAGATTGGCACAAGGTCGGGCCCTACGATAAAAGATTGGCACAAGGTCGGGCCCTACGATAAAAGAT
>CAZASA010000004.1:0-46410 GCA_964487685.1 uncultured Planctomycetales bacterium | reverse complement strand
GATAAAAGATTGACACAAGGTCGGGCCCTACGATAAAAGATCGGCACAAGGTCGGCCCCTACGATAAAAGATTGGCACAAGGTCGGGCCTACGAACAAAGTTTGAATTAATTGATTTAAGCACTATAATATCTTTTCTATGAAATTGCACATCCTTCGCTCCATCTTCGGTTACGACTCCTTTAGACCCTTGCAGGAAACTTGCATCCAGTCTGTGCTGGATAAAAAAGACACCTTGCTCATCATGCCCACCGGCGGCGGTAAATCCATCTGTTACCAGATCCCGGCGCTGATCTTGCCGGGATTGACCGTGGTGATCTCCCCTTTGATCTCGCTCATGAAAGACCAGGTCAGTCAGCTTAAGAATTTAGGCGTTGAAGCTGAGGTCTTGAACAGTTCGCTCGAATGGGATGAATATCTGCTTAATAAATCCAAGATAAGTTCCGGAAAGACCAAACTGCTTTTCCTGGCACCGGAAACTTTGTTCAAAGAAGAGATCCTTGACATGTTACGCTCATGCCGGGTGGATTGCATCACGGTCGACGAGGCGCATTGCATCTCTGAATGGGGGCATGATTTTCGTCCTGAATACCGCCGGATCAAGGAACTTCGCGGGCATTTTCCCCGGGCGGTTTTCCTGGCGGTCACGGCCACCGCGACCATCAGGGTGCGTCAGGATATCATTACCAATCTAGGGTTAAAAAACCCTCAGGAATTGATCGCGAGCTTTAACCGCGATAATCTTTTCTACGAGGTCATCCCCAAAGCAAGGGCCACTGACCAGACCATTGATTTTATCAGCAAATTCAAGAACCAGAGCGGGATCATTTATTGTTTTTCACGCAAACAGGTTGATGCCCTGGCCCATGACCTTAATTATTTCGGATTTAAAGCCCTTCCCTATCATGCCGGCTTATCCGATCAAGTCCGCCACCGCAACCAGGAAATGTTCATCAGGGATGATGTCCCCATCATGGTTGCCACTATTGCCTTTGGGATGGGGATCAATAAACCCAATGTGCGCTTTGTCGTTCATTATGACCTGCCTAAGAATATCGAATCCTATTATCAGGAAACCGGACGGGCCGGCCGGGACGGACTGCCATCTGAATGCTTGTTGTTGTTCAGTCCTTCCGACGCGGTTAAAATTAAATATTTTATCGACCAAAAAGAGAATGAAACTCAACGGCGTGTGGCCCAAAACCATCTCAATACCATCATCGCCTATGCCCAAACCCTGAAATGCCGTCGAATACCCCTTATCAATTATTTTGGGGAAAACTACGCAATTGAAAATTGCGGCTTATGTGATAACTGCACCAAGCCCATGAAAGAAGCGGAGAATTTAACAATACCTGCCATCAAATTCCTTCAATGCATCTCAGAGACGGATGAACGCTTTGGCGCCTTGCATGTCATCAATGTTTTACGGGGGTCTGAAGCAGAAAAGGTCCTTAACAATAACCATCACCGTTGTAAAACCTTCGGTGCCGGCCGTGATTGGTCCATCAAACAGTGGCAGCATTTGGCCGGGCAACTCTTGACCCAAAACCTGCTCAACAAAGATGATGATTATGGTGTCCTGGGGCTTTCCCAAGGTTCCTATGAAATTTTAAGCGGCAAAAGGCCCTTTCAGGGCTATCTGCTCGAAGAAAATGCCTTACCTTCCAAAAATACCAAGAGCAGGCCCAATGAAAGTTATGATACAGAGCTCTTTGAGAAATTACGTGTTAAACGCAAAGAACTTGCGGACGCGGCCGGAATGCCGCCTTATATCATTTTCTCCGATAAGTCCTTGATCGATATGTGCCAGCGTAAACCTCAAACCAAGGCGGAATTCTCAAAAGTATTTGGGGTGGGTGTCCAGAAGCTTGAGAAATACAGTTCAGTCTTTATCCGTGCCATCAAAAGCTGATCTGGATTTAACGGGACAAAAGGATGACGCTGGAGCGGGGATTTACATTATAGGACTGGATGTCTTTCAAGACAGGCTCCTTGCCTAAAGCAAAGATATCCCCTCCCGGATCCTGTGACGTATCAACACACAGATACCAGCTAGTCCGTGGCTTAGGTGCAGGTACATTAAAATTAACCGGACCAAATCCTGCATTGAAGATCATTAATAATGAATGCTTGTCATCTTCATGGACCAGACAGGCGCACTGTTTTTCCTGTGCGTTGGTCCAATTAGGCACTCCCCCTTGCGGATTTAACCATTGGATCTCAACGTCACTATAGAATTGCTCTTTGCTTAAGGCCGGATGCTGCCGTCTAAAGGCGGCCATCAGTTGAGTGAAATTAAAGATCTCTTGATGCTTCTTAAGAAAACTCCAATCATACCAGTTGGTCTCATTATCCTGGCAATAGGCATTATTATTCCCCCCCTGGGTGCGGCGAAATTCGTCGCCCCCCAAGAGCATCGGTACGCCGCGGGAAATGAACAAGGTCAATAAGTAATTCTTGATCTGACGCTTGCGGGTCGATTCGATCTTAGCATCCGCGGAAGGGCCTTCAACCCCGTAATTATAACTATAGTTCTCATTAGCACCGTCTTTATTATTCTGCAAATTCAGATCATTCTGTTTGTAACTATAACTGACAAGATCATTCAGTGTAAAACCATCGTGGCAGGTGATAAAATTGATGCTGTTTTGAGGCCCCTTGCCTGATTTGGTAAAGATATCAGCACTGCCGCAGATGCGGCTGGCAAATACCCCGATCATCCCGTCATCCCCGCGCCAAAAACGCCTAACCTCATCACGATAGCGGTCATTCCATTCCACCCAGCGGCGGTCTGAAAAATTCCCCACTTGATAGGCACCGGCGGCATCCCAGGGCTCGGCGATGATCTTGACCTCTTGTAAGACCGGGTCTTGGGCGATCTTCTTGAGGATAGGGGCATCATCCAAAAGACTGCCGTTGCAATCCCGTGACAGGATCGAGGCCAGGTCAAAACGAAACCCATCCACATGCATCTCCTTGACCCAATAGCGCAAAGCGGACAATATATGCTCCTGCACCAGGGGATGGTTGGCATTGATGGTGTTCCCCGTCCCAGAGAAATTCTTATAGATACTTTTATCATTATCCAATAAATAATAGATCGAATTATCGATGCCGCGAAAATTAAGCGTGGGCCCAAATAAATCCGTTTCAGCGGTGTGATTGAATACCACGTCCAGGACAATTTCTATGGAAGCCTTGTGAAAAGCCTTGATCATTTCACGGAACTCCTGTTTTTGCTGACCCAATCCTTGTAAACTGCTATAAGAAGCCTTAGGGGCCATAAAAAGTACCGGGTCATATCCCCAATAATTCCTCAGCGATTTACCCAGTATGCTCGTGACCTGACTATCATTGAATTCAAATACGGGTAACAACTCAACCGTTGTCACCCCCAGTTCTTTTAAGTAAGGGATCTTTTCGATCAAACCTTGATAGGTGCCTGGAGCCTTGACCCCTGAACTGGGATGAACCGTGATCCCGCGCAAATGAGTTTCATAAATGATCGTCTTGGACCAGGGAAGCCTCGGGGCAATATCCCCTTTCCAGTCAAAATTTCCATCGGGGACAACACATTTGGGCATGGCGGCGGCATCGTCGATCGATGATGGCACCAGATCCCCGCCATTCATGGCAGGGCTATACCCAACACAGGGGTCAAAATCCCATTTTGATCGTGAGCTGATCGCCTGGGCATAAGGGTCTAACAGAAGTTTCTTAAAATTAAACCGGTGGCCTGCTTTGGGATCATACGGGCCACCCATGCGATAGGCGTACAACTGGCCGGGCTTGATGCCTTGGACCAGCACATGCCACACATCCCCGGTGCGATTAATGTTACTGTCGAGATCGATCACTCGTTGCGGGACTGAACTATCAGGAGATCCGTAAAATTCCAAACGGACTTGGGTGGCATGTTGACTAAAAATAGCAAAGTTGACCCCATTGCCCTGCTTACTTGTCCCTAACGGCGAGGGTTGGCCTGCTTGAAGAGCTGTTGTCTTGCTTATACTCATAATTTCATTTTACCTTTATTTTCCCGGCGATGCTAATAAATTAAATCCCTTAAGTCTCTGATAGATCACAGACGCCACCCATTGATTGCCTTTGACGCTGTAGTGGCCTGCTGAATAAGGATACTTTAAATAACTGATGAACATGGCCTTAAGGTCTTGGGATGATAACTCCCTAAAATCATCTGTCAGGTCAATAAAACGTATGCCTCTTTTATTTAAATTCTCTTCCAAGAAATTCCTTAATTCCTCATTCCCATTCAAATCTTTGAGCCTTGGCAAAAAAGCCACGACCAAGGTGCTGTTTTCCTGCTTATTGATAATTTGAAGATCTTCCAGAATTTTAATAGTGATCAAGTTCCATTCATGGACCATATCTTTTTTAATCGATGTGTCTTTCTTGACAAAATGGATAGCAATGAACTTATAAATGGACAATTGCTTTAAAACTTGCAAATTTTCAGTTACCCAGGGAACAAAATAAGGCCTTCTTGGCACGGGCGTGTGATGAACAATTAAATCACCGTTTTCTAAACTTAATGTCGGTTTAGGATATCCTCCTAAAATATATTCCCTATATCTGACGAATGCCGAAGGATTGACGGCAAATATATGTATCTGATGTTTAAATTTAACGCCATCGCGCCTATACCACAAATAAGATTGGTCCAGTCCATATCCGCCCTGTCCCATATTAATGGTCTCGATTTGACCATCCATCTGGGTCAATATATTGCCCCATGTATGATCATTATCTACACCATATCCAAACGTAAAGGAATCCCCGGATAGGATCAATCTTATTTTGCCCTTTGGCACATCATATGAAAAATCTTGGTGCGCTCGGAAACCCTGAGAATTAATTTGGAGGGCTATACCTTCCCCGTACATATCCTTGATAAAAGTATTCGGAATGCTTATCCAGCCTAAATCAGGATCGTATTGGGTATAGGACCGTTCGGCCAAAAGGGCGTGATGGTCCTTCCCAACGACCGCAATGATGTCGCAAAGGCCTTCCAGGAAGATCAATAAGAACACTATAATGGCCAAATTAAAGACCGTTAGAAGGACAAAGTCCCTGATCTTTTTTAGGCAGGAGTTGATCATTTATACTTTGTAACTTATTTCATTAGTTAATTTCTTATCCAGAAAAAAATCACGGATATTATTCATGGTGGTGGCGGCTATACTGCTCAAGGCTTCTTTCGTAAAAAAACCTTGATGGGACGTGACCATGACATTGTTGAATGAAAGCAGACGGGCCAACACATCATCGGTGATGACTTTATTTGAAAAATCCTCATAGAAATAATCGCTTTCTTCCTCATAAACATCCAAACCGGCAAAACCCACTTGACCTGTCTTGAGCCCATTGATCAAAGCTTTGGAATCAATGAGCATCCCGCGGCCCGTATTGATGATCATGACCCCTTTTTTCATTTTGGCAATACTGGCGGCATCGATCACATGAAAAGTCTCTTTGTTCAGCGGGCAATGAAGGGAAATAATATCGGATTGCCTATAAATGGTCTCAAGGTCCACATAGTCGAAGCCGGTTTTTTGTTGATATTCCTTATCGGGAAAAACATCATAGGCCAAAACCCTCATCCCGAATCCCTTTAAAATAGTGATCGCCACCTTGCCGATCCTGCCTGTACCGATGATGCCAACGGTCTTGCCGTGCATATCAAAGCCTAATAAACCATTAAGGGTAAAATTATTATCACGGGTCCGATAATAAGCCCGATGGATCTTGCGGTTCAAGGCCAGCATAAGCATGACCGCGTGTTCGGCAATGGCATAAGGAGAATAGGCAGGTACTCGAACAACGGGTATTTTATTAAAGACCGCCTTTAAGTCGATATTATTATACCCTGCTGCCCGAATAGCGATAAGGGACACCCCATTCTGGACAAGAAGATCGACCATTTTACGGTCCACCACATCATTAACAAAGATACAGACGGCCTGGAAGTCTTTGGTCAATGGAGCGGTTTCAGGGCTCAGATGACCCTTAAAAAAAGTGATCTTGTGATCAAAGTCCTGGGGGGCTTTATTAAAAGATTCAATGTCATACGGTTTGGCGTCAAAAAAAGCGATCTTGATCATGAGGACCTTTCTTTGAATAGATTAAAAGCAATGACATAAAAAATGATGGCAAGACCCAAGGCGGCCCGAAAACCCCATAGAATGGAGAATACAACGCTCAATAGTCCGCCGATCACTGTAAAAATACCGTTCATCCCCCAGCCCCAGGCAATGGCCCCTTTAGGCTTATCGGAAAGTTCCCATATGCCCATCGGAAAAGGCATTCCCATAAAAAAGCCTAACGGCATGATCATCAGTAAAGACCCGGCAATGCGGATACCTAAGGGAAAGGTCATAAAAAAATTAAAAAACTGTTCCTGAAAAAAGATCATTAACAACCCAAAAAATATTATCCCATAAAAAGGTAATGCCCGGCCATTAAATTTACTCCTGGATGAACAATAACTCCCGATCCCCGCAGAAATAAGAAAGGCAAAGATCACTGTTGAATAGGAATATAGCGGGTAACCGATCAATTTCATGAATATTTGAATAAAAACCAACTCAATAATAATAAAACCTGCCCCTAAGCAGGCAAAGTAGGCCAAGGTCTTTGCCTTACCCGGCCATACTCCCCTTCCTGCTGGGGAGAAAACCAAAGGAAGAAAAATGATCATGATACTAAAAACCAGGGATACAATGCCGCAAACAAATAGATGGGCCATTCCATTAGGGAATTGGGAATGACCCAACTGGGCATTTAAAATCGAGGCGGTGGCATTATCCAGATAAGCTGAGGTGTCGGGATTTAAGAATTTTAGGCTCTTACGGATAAAAGAAAAATATGGTCTATCATCAGTGGGCGGCTCGATGCTATAGTCGAGGTTTCGAGCCAATTGCGAGGAAATTTCTCCGGAAAAATAGAAGGACGGAAAAATATTATTTCTCGGGTCAATGGGATCAATGATCACTTTAAAATCAGGCTTGCCGCGGGACTTAAAGATATTCTGCTTTAAATACCCATTTAAATCGTCCATCTGGGCTTTCGTCCAGGGGGACATTTTGACCAGAAATGTTGTTGGATGCCCGATAGGATCGCCCACTTCAATGACCACCACATGCCCCTCGAAATCCCCTCTGCCTAATTCTTTCCATGCTCGGGCCGCGGTGGTGATCATTCTGGCAGGGTAAATAAAATTGATCTGTAATATCCCTTCAGGATTTAAGTGCGTGAAATACTCTTTATACGCCTCGGTCGTCTGTAAATATTGGGGATTGGTGGCGCCTATTCCCCTGGCAATGCTGGATGAAGTGCCGGTCGAATAAAGTTGGATAATATCAAATCTATCTGTCGTGGACCTCAAGAAACTGCGTCCTTCGCCGACATCAATACGGACACGGGGATCATTAAAAATATTGCCGGTATATTGGGCATATTTTTGCTTGCCTAATGCCACCACTGTTTTTACCAACTCCACACCGCGGACTTGGGACGCGCCATAGGTCAATGCCGCCAGGATATCTTCTCCTCCGGCACTGCCGATAATCAAAACCTTTTGCCCGGAATCACGCTTTAAATAATTGGCCAGAAATCTATCTGCAAACATATTCCGGGCCCTGAATACCATGGGAAGTTCCTGGCGCAATTTCTTTAGATCACCATCAAAATGCCGGAAATGACTGCCCTGTAATCCCCCATCATAAAAAATATATTTATCTGAGACATGGCCAAAAGATTGGTCCATCACATCGATCTTTGAGATCGCGTCCCACCGGCTATATTCTATTTGGCCAAGCAGCTGGGCCATCTTGAGCCCCCGTCCGGCATTATGGTCCATAAAATCATAGATCTTTGGCAAATAGATCAATGGTGCCATGAAGATCAATGCTCCTAATAACCCCATGATCAGGACCATTATTTTTTTTCGGCAAAATAACGCCGCTGTCAAGACTGCTGACGCACAGGCAATGATCAAAATCCCTCCGGGGCCTATTAATGGTAAAAAAGGAATAAATACGATGCAGCCTAAGGCAGATCCGGTTAAATTCCAGAAGTATACTTGATGTATCCGGTTTGAATAATGGGAAAAAATGATGATAATAAACAATCCTGAAATAAAAAATAGCAGGGACAAGGCCAAAAACATGATCATAAAAGCTATAAGCTGACCTAAATTGCTCAGAATAGTATCACGGTCAAAAGGAAGGATATTCGTCAAAGGCCTCATGACCAAACATAAAAATGCAAAGAAAAGAGTAAGCCTAAACAAATACCGGGAGATATCTGCTTGTTGGGCCATAGGCTTTATGGCTAAGAAAACCCCGGCCATCGCAAAGGAAAACATCGCACAGGTGATCGTCATAAACCCAAGATTGGGGTCTAAAAGCACATCAAAGACATGGATCAGGGTCATTTCCACCATCAAGGCGATCAATGAAATGGAAAATATCCCCAAGGAGATCTTTAACGGTAATCTTTTCATGTTAGGGATATTATAGTGAGGTAATGCTAAAATTGCAGATAAATACCGCTATTTCAAAAACCGAACATGTGGTCAAAACTAAAGGCATCAACTATTCATATTATGTTGCGCACACAGTTATGTGGCGTAACTCCTTGTTTGCTTCATAATATGGTATTTTTCTTCAATTCTACACCACATAATTTTCAAAATTTACATACTTTTAAAAACAATACAATATTATAACCGTTTGATATTGAAAATCCAGAAGACTAAATAAAAAGGGCAGCCCTTTTAGGGGTCGTTAGGGAAAACGGAGCATAAAGCACGTTTTGGCCATCCAAAAACAGCCAGGGCCTATCAAGTCGACATCAACGACTTTAAAACCTTCATCGGCATCCAGAAACCAGAAGAATACCGGTTAGTTGCACCTAAACACGTCGCTGACTGGATCACGCATCTTAAAAAACAAAAATTAACTAACGAAACCATATCGCTGATACCTTAAAGGGTTTAAGGAACCGGGCGATATTGGTTGTATTCTTATTCCATTCAAGCCCATGTCAACCAACATGATCTACCTTATTGTAATGTATTACGCGAAAATAGTGGGAATAAAAATTGATAACTTCCACCTTCAAAATCAATTATTAAACAGGCGTTAAAGTAGTCGCGTCGATGCCAAGAAATTCACGAAGATTATTCATTGGTTGGACATTAATAATCACCGGCACAAAACCGGGGGCATTTTGCAATTGGGCAAGCATGGCCGGATCAAGATGAAATTTAATTTCACCACTTGGGTTCTGTGTCTGTAAATTCATATTGGCAGGGGTTAAATCGATACCACCGTTTTCTGACATAACTTGTTCTTTAGCTTCTCCTACCATCGCCGCATCAACGGGCATATCATAAACTTCATCAATAGGATATGGTTCTGGCCTGGAATTCCAAACAATCGGGGTTCTCAATTTTATTCTTTTGTAGCTACGTCGTATTGCTTCATTTTGAATACCCGTACGGTTGCTTAAATTATATTTATTAACTGGTAGATAAATAGTTTCATATCCTTCCTTTTTGGCCACCTCCCGCAATGCCCTTTCAATCATCGGATATACTACCCTTTCATCAACTGTTGATAAAAATTCGACACTAGGATCAATACCCGGCACCACAAGTGTCTTTTTATCATCAATTGGCTTTTCAGGGGCAAACATAGACACAAAGCCAACAGCTTCATTGGAATCATCATCAATCATGGCCAATAAATAAAATTCTTTTTTCTTCCAAAGATCAATGTCATCCGCGTTACAAACCCCAGCCAAAAGCCCCCAAAGCCCGTATCCAATGCCCTTGACTGCACGAAAAGACAATTTAATCTTTTTTTCTGATTTTTTGATTTCAAATTGATCTTTTTGAGCCTGAATAACATTCAAAGGATCGGCCAGTAGATCTTCTACCAGCCTGCTTGGTGAAATTCTGGTCATAGTCCCATCCATAGCTACTCGCTCAACAATAGGTTTTAATTGAATATCATCAGCCAATAATGGCAATAAATTCTCTTGAACACTTCTTTCATCAAATATCCCTAGCATATTGCTTATTTGAGTGTACTTTTGATCAAGATTTGTATGCGTATTAGCTACAATAGCCTCCAGGGTCCTTTTTAAAGCCTGAGGATCATCAACGGCCTGTTTACCTTTTTGCAAAAGGAGAGTTGGTTCAATTTCCTTACTTATGATCTCATTAATAAAATCAAAATTGTGCACATTAAAAAATAAATCATTTAATAATCCGAGCCTTGTATATTCTTGTGTTTCTTGTGTAATAGCATCAATTCTTTCTCTCAGTGATTCAATATGCCGCGCATACGCGTAAAAAGCACCTAAAACATCCTTTCTCTGCGTTTCCCTTTCTGAAGGCAGGGTGGATAAATACCGCCTTAATGCCCTAATAAAAACATTTTTATCATTTTCTACTGCTCTTATTTTATCTGCTTCGCTTATAAATAAATCAGGATAAGTTAGCGCGGCAATCAATCCTTTTATTTGACCATCGGCATCAAATCTGCTCCCCTTTTTTAAAATATGCTCTACACGTTCAATTTCTTGTGGATTGATCTTCTGCCCTCTTAATGCTTCTGGCACATCGTTTCGATGATCTCCAGCCGTTATGTAGCTTTGAAATAGTTCGGCAATTTTTTTATTTAAAATAGTAGATGAACCGCTTGGCGGTATGGCCATTTGGACACCGGCCAAGGCCAAGGATCTTCCATCATAACCTGCTTGATTAAACTGGTCTATTTGACTTTCTAAATCAGCAGGACTGATTTTGTCATCCAAAACCGATCGTGAAAAAAACACCGCCTGCCTTAATCCAACCTGCCCTTCGCTTTTGTACAATCTGTATAATTCAAGATTAAAGCCATGGGTTTGATTGATAAAGCCTAAAATTTCGTTTTGTTCTGCCTCAGGCAACTCTACGCTCACCAGACCAATTTTGACGGCTTTAACAAGATTTTCCCAAATACGGATCCCTAATCTTCTATTATGTGATAAAATTTTCAAATAAAAATCAAAATGATGCATAGGATCACCGGAATGTTCACTGATCCATGCAAAAACATCAGAATCTCTTTGTATATTTATTGCTAAATTGATACTTTTCCCATCTATTAATTTTGAGAGATTAATATATCTTTGGCACCATTGTTTTAAATCATCTTTTGAATGAATCATTTTTTTGACCGCAGGCAGACCGTTTGTGAGAAAATAACCGGAATCTTCGCCTGTTTCTTCAACGAATGATACTATAATCTCCCAATATTCCCTGATTTCTTCATTGGTAAATATATCAAGGAATTTTTCTAACCCTACCCTAAATCGTTTTTGGTTTTTCCAATCTTTACTACCGACAGCTTTGACCATCCTAAGTAAACCACTGCTAAAAAAATTTAGATCCTCTCTTGATTTAATGATCCCTTGGGATTGTTCCAAAATAGGCCAGATTTTATCGAACTGTTGATGAGGAGTTATTTTTTGTACATTCTTTTTATTTAATTTAATGTCTGTCTTTAAACGTACTCGTTGGATTTTTTGTAAAATATTCCAAATGGCATCAAAACTTCTGCCTGCAATTTCTGGGGGCCTGATCACCTCCCCTTCCTTTTGTATTAAACAATACTCAAGCGAATCTATATTAAAATCTCGAGTAGAATTAGACACTTGTAAAATTCCTTTTCTCATTAAACTCAATACTAATTGAAATGCTTCGTCATAGTCTTCCTGCGAAGGCAAGGAAAATTCTTCAGGGTATAAATCTTTAGACCTAGACTTCCTAATGGTATCAGCAAACATAAATAAATCGACAGTATTCTCAGTTCCAAAAACTTTACTCCAATAGTTTCCCTGACTGTTTGGATCTAATTTTGAACCTCTCCATGCTTCGATCTCTGATAATTTTGACTCCTCAACAGATCTATTGCTAAACAAATTAAAAGCACTGACAAAATTTCCCGCATCACTTCCCGCAGCTTTAAGTGTTCCCACCCAATCTTTCCATAATTCCCTGCCTAAACGATATCCGACCACCCCGGAGAGCGAATCATCATCTATAAATTGCCCCGTGGTCATATATATTTCTTTATAATCATTCCATCTAGCATTAAAAATTTCTTCACTATATATCCGAAAATGAAGAACTCTATCGAAAAAATATTTTACGTAAACAGCTTTTCTGTTGCCCAATAATTCCATCCATTCCTTCCAATGATCTTTAAATTTATCCTTGCCAAATAATTTCCTTAAATCAGGCAAAGTACTCATAAATAATTCTTGCATTGCAGCTCGCTTTTGCATTTCTTTAAAATTATCCATAATATGTACCAATCGCCCAATTAGTTGGTCTTCCTGTCGTCTGTTTACCACCGGCATGTCTTCTATATCTATTAATTCATTGTCTAGTTGAGTCCTTTCTAAAATTTGAGGGTCATCTTCTTGTGAAGCCTGGTATAATCTTGCGAAATCTTCTTCATATTCATTAAACTCTGCCGGAGAAAACACGCCTGGAGGGAGCAATTCCGCAATAGTCATCGCCTCATCCACGGACTTCCCTTCTGCTTCTTGGGCTGTCATAGCCAAATCACGAATAAATACGTCATAATTTTGCCTGCTATTAGAATCAGTTAAAACATTATACGCCTCTGTAGCTTCCTTAAACATGATTTCAGCTACTGGATCATTATTATTTGTATCTGAATGGTATTTCATTGCTTGTCTTCTATATGCTCTTTTTATATCATCTGCAGTAGTTATAACCCTCCTTGGGGTTTCCGTGTAATCTTGCTCTAATTTGGCACGAGCTTGTTTAGGAGTAGAGGGATCCGCTAACCCCAAAAGCACTCTCCGGTATAAGGAGCTGTTTAAGATCTTATTCAGTATTTCGACCGAGCTTGCGCCCTCAGGGAGACTTTGATTTGACCTTCCTCTAATGGCACTGATCAACTTATCAGCCTCTAATAGTTCGCTCATTTGAAATTCAATAGGTCCAGTTTTAGAAACACCTAAAATTTCATAATAATCTTCAAGAGATCTCTGCAACAATGAAAAAATCCTGGAAAATTCTTCATCATCAAATACTTCTGACAACCCAACTTTTTGCGCCTGTAAATCTGACTTCGATTTTGCTGTTAAAAGAACTTCAACTACGTTCCCCTTTATTTTTTTCGCATATTTATTATTTTTGGTCAATATACCCGAAACTCTTTTCCATTCAAGGCCTATTGTTTTAACCTGAACGTCCTTAATAAGCCCTTTTATTTTAAATCTTGTCTTTGGTGCACTCGCGTAAGATTGCCTTTCTTGATTACCAGCACCGGAAGAAGCCCCCGAACTCGTACCCGATGCTTTACCTCCCTGCCACCCAGTATTTGTAGAAGACGAATACCCTGGGCCTTGCTGTCCTGCTGATGGAGACCTAAAGAATTCGTCCAGTACCTGCCGAGCTACGACAAGCGGATCGGCTTTAGTAATTTTTATTTTTAAAATAAATAACCCATATGGGCCATTAAACTCTTCTTTAAAACCGTAATAATAAGAAGCCCCCTCATCACCTTCATATTCTGGCTCATAGATTTTCTGTATAGGGTTTTCCCCTTCAAACATATTAATAAATGCCTGCCATTCCTCTTTGGAAGTAATCTTCTCGCCTTTGGCTTTACGTACAACCCTATTACCTATATTTACAAAAGCTCTTTTTAAAATCTTCCCTAGCAACTGCTTCCTAAACGATCTATATTGTTTTAATGCTCTCCCATAAAGATAAAAAAATCCTTCCCCTAGCCTATATTTTCTAGCAATATCTTCAGCCCCCTCATCACTATCAAATTTAAGTCTTCCATCATACAAAAATCTTAAATATTGCTCAAATTCATTAATTCCTCTCTTTTGTTCAGATAAAGACAGGTCTTCAAAAGAAAAAACATCTCTTGATGCTTTAGGAGGAGAAGCATTGTCCTCACGTATCATGTCGCTTGCAGCCGTTATAACTTCTCTTTTAAAATACCAATCAACATCCCTTAGATTGCCACGAACTCTTTCTCTCAATTGATCATATAATGGTATGAATTCATCACTGAATCCATAAGCATAAGCAGCTGTCTGTCCTGTTAATTCCGGATGAAATTTTTCAGGAGTATTTATCAACATATCAATATAACTCCAAAATTCAGTTTTTCCATTTGTGACTAACCCCAAAACCCTTTCTGAAATACGCAAAGAAGCCCAAGGGTGAATAAACGGGGCTTGAGATCCAAGCTTAAAGCGCTCTTGTAATCTGCTATAATACTTAAGAAATATAATCAAACCTATGCTTTTATCAAAACCAAATTTTAATGCCATCTGTTGCCCGGACATTAAAAGTAAATCGTTATTCGTTACTTTTCCGGAAGATAAATGATCAACAAAAGTGTTGAAATCTTTGAACCCCTGCTTCAACTCTTTATCATTGGAACCCGACACTTTTAGTCTAATAGCATTTCCCAATCTAGTCACTGCACTTTTCAAAACCGTCACATTCATTGCGGCATCAATAACATATTGGGAAGATTTCTCTGTTGAATTGATCATTGCCCCATCTATGGTCTCTCGTAAAGGAATATTATTTAATGCCGTCCCTCCCGAGAAATACTTCCTCGGAATCGTTTCTTGAGTAGCCGGATCAACGTCCTCTTTAATGTAGTTATAAACCCCCTTCTTAAAAGCCTGTAAATACCGCTGATAAATCCTCTGCGTTTCCTGCGGGTCATCAATATTGACCCCAGCCACCTTCTTTTTATCAGCATACACCTGCTCTAAAATACTGTCCTTAATCTTTTTCTTATACCATGTGGCCAGGATAAGCGAATTATAGACTTGGCGTAATTGGGAAAAATTCTTGTCTTCGTTGACTTCTTTGGTTAATTCCGGGATGACGATTTCACGGACGATTTGACTGCCTAATTGATTAGTCTCCTGCCCCTGGATCGGCGCAGTAGTTCCTTCGTGCTTGGCCAATGACAAATAATCCTGCTCCAACATCACCTTAAGCCTACTTTCAACCACATACGCCGTACCGGCCTTGGCATTTTCATATACAACTGCCTTTTCAGGAACAATCCAAACTTTATTAAATGTGTTTACCGGAATATTCGTCGTGCCGAATTTCTTGGCCGCTTCTTCATAAATGCGTTTCCAAAATCTCTTGCCTACCTCACCTTCCGGGTAAATCAATGACGCTGTTATTTGCTTAAGCATGTAGTCTTCTGCCAACAAATCCCTGCCCATCTCCGTCTGGCCAAAGGACTCTGGGACAATACGATTTTTTTCATACGGGGATAGATTTACCCAAAGATCTTTTTCAGGGATAGTTAAGCTGGCCAAAAAATATTTTATCAATCGGGATGATTCGTCTTTGATCTGATCACTGTTTAATCGGCTATCGCCCTTATCGAGAATAAAATCAAAATGGAAAGGATTGGCCGGATAAACTTTGATACCTTTTAATATCGATGGGTTAAATTCAGGACTCAAACCAACGCGGACACCAGGCGCAGGCAAACGAAAGTCCTCCTAGGCATGAGCTTGATAAGGCCCCGCTACACCAGTAAATATAAAGCAAACCAAAATAACCCATGATATAAAGGTCTTCATAGTTAAGTAAAGTTTACCATGTTTATCTATATACAGCCACCCGGGGACATGTTTTTGCGGGTGCCAAAGAATTAAAGCAATTACCATGTTTTGTAATAGGATATTAAACTAATCCCTTATAAAAAGCACCCAGGAGGCCTCTATGCCACGCCGTTTTATTTTTTCCAGCAATGAAATCAACGCCTGGCCAGTATTTGCTCTCTGGCCCAGTTTATTGGTCTTCATAGTCCTGAACATCTGCAATGGAGTGGAGAAATCCGGGCCATTCCATTTAAAAAAGCTTCTCACACATTAATAACTTATCTTGAGAAAGCTGAAATGGACGCTCTATTAAAGGCTTCAGAAGGTATTTTGCCTCAACAACGCCGTGATCATGCCCCACGACGCGATCACTCTTCTGTCCTCATTAGAGGCAAAGGAAACAAATTCCGTCGCTGTCCATTATGGTCACAAACAGTTAATGAAATCACTTTACTTGTAAAGGATCGGGGCCCCCACAGATCATGTTTTTCTTAACCGTTGCGGTCAGCCAATCACACGTTTTGGCATTCACACATTAGTCAAACGCTATGCCCAAAAAGTATCTAAACTGATGCCATCTTTAAAAATAAAGCGTGTCAGTCCACATACCATACGGCATACAACGGCCACACATCTATTGCGAGCCGGTGTGGACATTAATACCATCCGTGCCTGGCTTGGGCCTGTCTCCATCAATACTACTAACATTTATGCTGAAACTGACCTTGAGATGAAAGCAAAGGCCCTGGCTCTTTGCGAAGTCAGGAAATCCAGGATGTCAGGACATTGGCGGGATGATGTTGGTCTAATGAGTTTTCTAAGGACGTTATAATTTATTGTTTTACCAATTCATGGATGTGCTGTAATAGAAACAACCGTGATCTGCTTACGATTAGGGCCATAATGCCAAAATATTCGATAAGCTGCCGGTGTATTTTGTTGAGCGTAGGACTCAAAGACTTTTACTCCATGTGGGCCATGTAATGAGGTGAACTCGTGAGATTGAAGTCCGGGGTGTTTGGGATTTGTCAAAAGCCTAAGTGTTTTTTCTACGGCCTTGACCCTGATAGCATAGTTTCGATCCGAACGCAGTAAATCTAGCTGCGCGGAAGCTATTTCTGATAGAAGAATCTCAAACATATTGATTGTTAAAGTTATTTTTTTTGTTTTTGGGGACGATATGGCTTTACTTTCCCCGCCCCAGATTCTTTTAAACCTTGCAGAACTGACGCAAGAGCCTCAGGGTTTTTATACAACCAGGCTTCCTTCGCGGGCACAGCGCGCATAGGTTCGAGAATGATTTTTCCGTCTATTACAGACGCGTTAAAAAGAGACACGCTATCATCTGATAGCAGGCGTCCTAGTGGGACACGTTTACGAGAATCAATAGTAAGTAACATATGTAGCCTCCTTTTTTGTCAATTGAAGTATAGCACAATGCTACATATGTTACAAGTGGGTAATGTTACATTCAAAATCCAAGGGGACAAGCCTCACCATGAACGTCCCTGATAACATTAGTTATGTGGCCTTCATTTTTATATTACTCGTCGCTGTAGCTGATCTCTTAAGACGGAACACTACATAACTAACTGCGTTACATATTATCAATAATGTGGTCAACCACATTACAAATAATATACATTATAACAAGTTGGAATAGTAATAAAAAAGGGCGTGTTTCGAGCCCTTTCTTATTTTTACTTCCTCTCTCATGCAATGCTTACCTTTAATTGTCTGCCTAAAGCCAATGCAACTTTTTCTAAGGTTGAAAGTTTAATGTCTTCCGCATGGTTTTCGATCCGTGAGATCGAGGTCTTTTGGGTCCCGATTTTATGAGCTAATTGGGACTGGCTCAAACCAGCTTCTTCCCGGGCCTGTTTTAAAACGACTCCGATTTTAAAATCTCTATACCCTTTATCGAAATCTTTTGCAAATTCTTTATCTCTGCTTTTTCGTTCATTGATATATGTCTTTAATTTTTTCATATTACACGCTCCTTAATTACACGCAATTTAACTTCTCTTTGTCTTGGTATCCTTATTTTCTCCCCCTACTTAGATATTCCTTTTTAAATTCTTCTGCTCGTTTGATATCCCCTTCGAATGTTTTCTGGCTCTTTTTAATAATTCCATTTGTCAAAATAACTTTATTCCCATCAAAGAATGCAAATACTCTATAAATATTTGAACCTAACTTAATCCGAAATTCCCAAATATCGTCACTGTCAGTAAGCTTACTAAAATATTGCGTCGGTACGCGTTCAAAATCTTCGATTAGACTAATAACCCAAGTTATTTTTTTAGACGCTTTTCCGGGCAATGATTCTAAAAATTGCTCAACCGGATACTCGCCATTGGGTTTGTTATAGAGTACTACTTCTTTTTTCATCATTTAAAGGTTAACACGCAGGTTAACCCATGTCAATATCTTTTGATGTTGACCGTTTAATAGTCTTCCGGAAGCATGATGGTAAATTTTCGGTTTCATTTAGGGTTGTGCGAATTGCAGGCAGTTTATTAATAATTTCCATTATAACAAGTTGGAATGGTAATAAAATGGGGCCAACTTCGAGCCCATTTTTGTGATCTCTCCTCATTATGGATGTGCCATAATACCAATTATGGAAATCATTCTTGTTTCGTGCCCATAAAAAAAGAAAATTCTATAGGCTCCGGGTGTATTATTTTCAGCATATGCTTCCCAGATTTTTTCTCCTTTAGGTCCGGACATTGACGTAAAATGATGGATATTTAGTCCCGGATGACGCGGATTCTGTTGTAAATGCTGTAGGGCTTTCTTAACAGCCTTGAATCGCTTTTCAAGAGAAGGATTGTGTTTAAGTACCTTCAGTTGATTCTCTGCGTCAGGTAGAAAATGAAGTCGAAAGGTCATAATTTTTCAAGGAATTCGTTCAAATTATCTACAACCTTTCCCTTTCCTGCAGCTGCATCTTGGACTCCTTTGCGAAGACTGTCAAAAACCTTTGGATTTTCATAAACCCAAGCTTCGCGCGCTGGAATTGAGACTTCAGGCCGTAAAAGAATATCGCCGTCTTTATTCTGATAAACTTGGAATGATTTTATAGGTTGAACTGTCTTATCAAACCAAATTGTCCCGAGTGTAATTCTTTTTTTAGAATCCAGGGATCTGCTATCTAAAGCAATAAATTCTTCATTTATACGAATTGTTTTTGTTATATGATTTTTCATTGAGTTGGCCCCTTCCTTTCAATGTAAGTATAGCATTTGTGGGATTATTGTCAAGTGGGAAATCCCACTTACTTGATTAGTAATTTTCGGAGTTGTGCGTGTAGCAGACTGATTATCAATAATCCCCATTATAACAAGTTGGAATTGTAATAAAAAAGAGCTTATATTGAGCTCTTTTTTAATGTTTTAAGCAGTTCCCTTCAATTAGGGTCTTGCACTGTCAGCGTGGCCGATCTTAACATCTGTTTCACTCTTTATCTTTTCGCAATAGTTAACGTCCTCGGAAACATCAATGTGATTGTTATTCTCTTGCTCTTTTAATTTATAAATTGTATCTGAAAGATATGATTCTGCGGTGCGATAATCTCCTGTCGCTACCTTGGGTGAGAAAGAACATTCGGCTTCATCCAGCCAACGTATGGTTTTCTTATAACTCACATTCGCCTCATTTAAGTTGGGATTGTGAGATAGTTCTCTTCTATATGATGATCCGCATGTAGCACAGGAGCTAAGCGAAATAACAAAAATTCCTAAAACCAAGACACTAAATCCTTTAATATATCCATTCATAATATTATTCTAAGGGGACACACAAAATGAATCAATTGAACCGGGGTATAATGGCAAACCACCAACGTATCACTGCAACAATCGACCAGATAATTTCAACAAGTCCAAATGGCCAAGAACCCAGAAGAAAACCGTAAATCGATCCTAAAACACATGATAAACCAAAAGCCAGAATGAACCAATGACTACGAGATTCAAAAGCATAAAAAATCAAACCTGATGTAACTGAAAATAGACCAAAAATTGTCAACAAATTCATAGGCTGCCCATTTTCTTAATCCTTATAACTTAAAATAGGAGGGGAAAACACTCCCCTCCCTTGTCTTAATCTGCTTACTTCTTTTCCATTTCTTTTCCGCAACACTTTTTGGGCGTTTCAGATTTAGCACCACAGGCTTTACATTTATAAGTTTCCTTTTTCTCGGTCATTTGACTCATATTCATTCCTCCTTGGTTAGATAATAATTAGATCCTACTATTCTAGGAAAAATCCAAAATGGCTCAATTGTACCGGAGTATAATACGAGACAGCAATGGAAAATAAAAAAGTCCGCGTTGAAAGTTTGAAATTACAAACGCCAGGTGGAAGGATCGGCAAAGGTATCAAAGACGCAAAATCCCTTGATTCAATGAAAACAACGGTGCATAATCCGTAATCATGCATGACCTTATCGAAAAATACCGGCATTGGATAGTAGGAATTTTCTTTGCCCTATATCTCCTTGCGGGATTATTAATATTTAAAGACTACGGAGTCCATTGGGATGAATATCATAATCAGGAGTTTGGTGAACGCTGGAGCGGATATATCCAACAAGTCCTGCAAACCGGCTCTCTCGCTATCCCTATTTCCCATACCCGCTACCATGATCTTACCCACGGACCATTCCTTGAGATCTGCCTGACCTTACTTAAAGACAGCCTGCATGTAACGGATAGCAGGGAAATTATCCTCATGCGTCATTTAAGTATTTTTCTTCTCTATTTTATGGGGGCTGTTATTTTCTATTTTTTATGCCTGCGGCATTTTAACAATTGGAAATTAGCCCTTTTAGGGGTTGTATTGCTTATTCTAAACCCCCGTACCTTTTCCCATTCCTTTTACAATACCGTCGATATCGGCTTTTTGATATTTTTCACCCTGGCCATGTTCACGTTAATACTTTTTTTAGACAAAAAGACTTGGGGCCACGCAACTTTGCATGCGCTGACATGCGCCATAGCTGTCAATATCCGTTTTTTCGGTGTCCCGATCGTCTTGCTTACGGCGGCGGCATTATTAATGGGCAATCGTCATGAAAATAAGCAAGAAAAGGAAATAGGCCTTAAACTGCTTGTTTATTACCTGTGCTTATTTGCCCTGTTATGGATATTGTTTTGCCCTATATTGTGGAATGATCCTTGCGGGGAGATCGGACTCATCGCTAAAACAGCCATCACTGATGAACGGTTTAATTCGGTATTTTATTTAGGACATATGTTTAAATTACACGCCTTGCCATGGCATTACGCTCCTGTATGGATCCTGATATCGACCCCTGTGGTGACCTCTCTTTTATTTATCGCCGGCTGCATAAAAATTATCAAAACGTTCATCCATAAAAATCTTGAGGGTATTGATAATAAACGCAATTCAGCCCTCTTCTTACTATGGTTTCTTGTCCCTTTACTGCTTGCCAACGGGAGATTATATAATTCCTGGAGACATATATTCTTTATTTATCCGGCTTTGGTGATCATCGCAACCATGGGATTTCAGTATATTTGGGTAAGCGCCAAGAATAGGCGGCTTCGATCAGCCCTTATTGCCCTGCTGTTGATCAATATGCTCTTTGTGCTTGGATTTATGATCAAAAACCATCCCTATGAAGATGTTTATTTTAATCGTTTGGCGGGAAAAGACCTTGGATCAGCCAAAGCCAATTTTGAATTTAGCTACTGGGGGAATCCTTATAAACAGGCCTTGGAATATATCCTTGCGAGGGACCAATCAACATCCATTCCAGTGTATTTCTATGACGCAGAGCCTGGCCAAAGTAATTTGCTGTTCCTCTCAAATCCGGACCGGAATCGGTTTGTTGTCACCGATGATCCCTTAAATGCCAAATATTCAATTGCTCTCTATAAAAAACCTAAGGACAAGCCACCAGAACAGGAATGTTATTCGATCAAGGTCAACGGATCCAAGATCATTTCTATTTTTCAGAAAGTAAATTAAGCTCAAGCAATTTCTTGTAGATCAAACCAGCAACATATTTATTACCACGGATATTATAATGTCCGTGGAACAATTGTCTTAGCCTATCATGGGGCAGTCGATTAAAATCATCAAATAGATCAATGAAAAGTATCCCTCTTTTCTTAAGTTCCTCGTGTAAGAATGACCTTAATTGACGGCTCTTTTCATGGTCCACATCAAAATCACTCTCATTCGGTAAATATACCGCCACTAGAACACTTTTAGCTGATCTATTGTCATTATCCAATGCCTCAAATATCTTTAATACTATTCCCTTATCGAATTCGATCTTATGTTCCGCATTAATACGTTTTTGGAAATTAGCCAAGAGAGACCTTAGCACGCTTACTGACCTAAGATTATTGACGCTCCACATATTGGACGTTATCCAAGGCAGGTAATAGGGGCGTTTGGGCACAGGCACGTTACATAAGACAAGCTGGTTATTTTCCAATTTAAAATAAGGTTTGCCATAACCATTAAATGAGGCAGCATACCGATCGAGAATGTCATCATCAATAAAGGCGAATAAATGGATTTGATGCTCTAATTTACGGCCTTCCCTCACATACAGCACATATGATTGATCTACCCCGTAGCCGCCTTGACCCATGTTCACTGTTTCTAAATGAGGGTCGATCGATACCAAATCCTGACACCAGGTCTGGTCATTACTGACCCCAAAACCTAAGGTGAAGGAATCCCCTGAACAAATGATCCTGATCTTACCTGGGGGGACTGAAATGGCAAAATCCTCATTATTACGGAATCCCTGGGCATTGGTTTTAAGATATGTTCCCTTTCCATAAATATCCTTGATCAAAATATCAGGAATATTGACCCAGCCGATCTCTTTATCATACTGAGTATGCAATCTTTCCTTCAAAGGGCCTCTGGGATCCTCAAAACTGATCAAAATACTGCATATTCCTTCGATAAATATAAATAGGCCGATGACAATCAGGAGGGTCAATGCCGATGATCTAAAGAAATCTCTCATTGGTAAATGAAAAGAATGGTGTTGGGGAAACTGTAAGTTTTTATTATAAGGTATATTAATTCATACTCAACTGATTTCTGACTTGAGAGGGGACAATCAGATAATTTGGTTCCTGGCCCTTTCTACCGTTCTATAACTTTTATCATATGGATTATTTAAGTATAGATTTAAGGAGCTCCTTCTTTTATCATATCAATTGATGTTATTTAATTCCCCCTTATTCCTGTTCTTATTCCTGCCCCTTACTTTATTAGGACATTTCATCATCGGGGAAAAACTCAAGAATTCCTATCTATTGGTCTTAAGCCTCTTGTTTTATGCTTGGGGCGAAAGCTTCTTCATATTGATCCTATGCTCATCCATCGTGTTTAATTATGTTCTGGCCATTTCCATCAGTCATTTAAAGAGCATCAAAGCTAAATATGCGGCTTTTGTCCTTTATTTTGCGATTACAATTAACCTCATCCTGTTGTTTTCATTTAAATATCTGAATTTTATAGTTAATAATCTAAATTTTCTTTTGGATATATTTCATTTGCCTCTATTTTCACTCCCCGCTCATGCGCTGCCATTGGGAATTTCATTTTTTACCTTCCATGCCATCTCCTATTTAATTGATATTTACCGGGGAGACTGCCCTGTTCAAAAAAATTTCATGAATATGGCACTTTATATTTCTTTTTTCCCGCAAATTATCGCAGGCCCTATCATCCGCTACAAAAGCATCGCAGATCAGATCCTCAAAAGAACTGTCAACACCGCCGCCTTCAATGAAGGTGTAAGAAGATTTATAACAGGATTAGGGAAAAAAGTCCTGATCGCTGATGCCATAGGATATGTTGCCAATAAGATCCTCATCACCCCCGAATCATTCCTCACTTTTGGTTTATGCTGGCTAGGCGCTTTGTGTTTCACCTTACAAATTTTCCTCGATTTTTCCGGGTATTCGGATATGGCCATAGGGTTAGGCAAAATGTTCGGTTTTACTTTTATAGAGAATTTTAATTTCCCCTATGTATCAAAATCAATCAGAGAATTTTGGAGAAGATGGCATATGTCACTCTCTACCTGGTTTCGGGATTATCTCTACATTCCTTTAGGAGGCAACAAAGTAAGTAATAACAGGACCTATATCAATCTTGCCATCGTCTTTCTTTTGGTCGGCTTATGGCATGGAGCTAACTGGACATTCATTATTTGGGGGATCTGGAATGGTGTCTTTCTTATTTTTGAAAGGACATCTGCCTATAAAGGCCTCGCCAGGCTTTGGGGCCCTCTACAACATTTATACGCGCTATTTGTCATCATGGCCGGCTTTGTTATCTTTTTCTCGCCAAATCTGACTTACACAGGGATCTTCTTCAAAAAAATGTTCCTTCTGGAAGGCCTCAAAAATACGGCCGGGCTTACCGTTTCAATGTATTTGGACAGAGAAAGCGTCATTGCCATTGGGTTAGGATGCTTCTTTTCAATGGATTTTTATTTACACATATACGAGGCTATAAAAACTCTTTTGCATAGCAGCGATGATCAATGGAAAGTGTCGACCCGGAATTTGATATTCCCCGCTTTCCGTCTGATTTGGTACTCTTCTATATTACTATTATCATGTATGGGACTGGCCAGTAACACTTACAATCCTTTTATTTATTTCAAATTTTGAAGGCAAACAATGAAGACCAATGATAATCAATGGGATAAATTACTTCTTACACTGGTATTCCTTTTGGTATTATTTCTGCCTGATATCACGTCCTATTTACATATTTCACCCACGGTCTTGCCCTTCGAGAATCGCAACCTGGCCCAGATGCCTTTACTTAAGTTTGACCGGTCAATGATGTCCTTCCCCTCAAAATTCCAGGATTATTTCAATGACCACTTTGGTTTTCGAGGCGTCTTGATCAGTTGGGAACACACCTATAAAAATAAACTATTAAATGTTCTCATCAAAAAAGGTAAATTTACACTTGGCAAGGACGGATGGATCTTCTTAATGAAAAGGATCCCCTTCCCGTTCACTGATCATGAGCTTGCGACAATCAAAAATAACATCAAAGACCGGGAATCTTTTTTTGCAAGGAAAGGGATATGCTTTTTTTTAGTCTTCGTCCCGGACCCAGAATCAATTTATCCGGAATATCTTCCGGATCCATTACAGCCGACCAAAGATATAAACAAATATGATCAGCTTTACGCTTATTTAAGATCAGACCCTTTAGAAAAGGTGATCATTGATCTTAAGAAGGTTATGATCAAAAATAAAGAATTCATCCTGCCACAGCCATGGATAGATAAATTCAGCTTAACAACAAGGACGGCCAAAATCTATTATAAGACCGATATCCACTGGAATTATCTTGGCGCTTATTTAGGTTATAATGAGATCCTTGATCACTTAAAGGTTTATTATCCTTGGATTGAACCTGTTCCGCTATCTTCATTTGAAATAAGGCCCGGGAATATGTCGCATGGCAGGAGGATCACTCAATGGCTCCCTCTGGGGAAAAGCAACTACCAACAAGGATATATCCTGACCTTGCCGGATAATTACTATTTATCAAAATGGCCTGAAATAAAAAAGACCGCCGGGTTCCATCAACTTAACTTATTGATCGTCGGGGATTCATTGGTGAGATTTTACTTACTCGATTGGTTCAAGGCCCCCTTGTTCAAGGTCAGCTATCTGTATAAGAACACCAAGCAAGATATGGTCCTGAGTAAAATCGCCATTGATAAGCCGGATATAATAATTTATGAAAGCTCGGAAAGGGGCATCGATAATCTATCTTTCGATCATTATGACACTGCTTTGGAAGAAAAATAACTATTCTAGTCCTTCTATTAAAACTTATAGCGTAATGATACTGAACCGTAAACTCCGAAGAAATTATCTTTGATCTCAGTATCGACCCCGGCAATCAATGAGATGTCATTTTTAAAATCGAACGATAATGAACTGCCGATATTCGCGGCATCCCTCGCCGGGTTAGCGCCGGTGGATACAAATGATGACCCGCCACCGGTAAATTGCGATGTTACCGTCATGTCATCGTTGACAAAATCATAAAGCCATTTGGCATGGAATTCTGGCGTTAAATTGCCCCAGCTGTATGTTCCCTTAGACGAAATGCCGGCGCCCAAGCCGGATTCCAATATATTGTAGCTCTGTCTATTGACCATTAAATCCAGCGCTCCGGCGTTTGTTTCCGTATAACTTCCCATGGCCAGATGGGTCCATTGAAGAGAGGTCAGCGGCGTGACCACAATATTGTGCCCTACATCAAACTTGTAACCGCCATCTAAATAAAGACCGGTTTGCTGGCCCTGATATTGGGAATCGGCTATTCTATTGATCGTACCCACATTGATGTCGCGCCGGCCATCATACCAGTTGTTGGCAAAAGAACCTGCGGCGTCGACAAAACAAGGATGGTCCTGCCCCTGATACGCCGCATATAATGTGCCTTCGCCGCTATCTATATAGGCACTTGCGCTATTTTCGTCTGAACTTACACTGCCGTAGGCATAACCAAGACTTGCGCCAATGGTAAGATTATCGGTGAACATATGGTCTAAGCCAACAGCTGTTCCTGTATTCCAGGCATTGTACCCTTCAATACCATCATGCGTGCTTTGATCTATATAACCACCGTACTGTTTTGCCCAAAGGCCGTCTAGCCGGGCTTTATCACCTCCTGAAACACCTGTACCTTCAACATTGCCGGTTGACGCAAGAGTTAGAACATTTTGTGCCCGTTCAAGAGAAGCTCCGATAAAATTATTCAGCGATGACGTACTGGTATCCATGACGCCCCTGTCAACTAGAGGACCCATCGTATTAATCGCTGAGGCTGTTTGCGCATTATTTAGGAATTCAAGCGTATTTAATACATTTGTCATATCGCTTGATGGGGTGGTGATATTATCGAGAACTTTTCCCGCTGATTTAGCATTAGGATTTGTGGCTAAATAAGCAAAACCGGAAGAAGAGCGATCAGCGATCACAAGAAGGTCATTGCCTGAAATTTCAGGAATAAACGAAACCCTGGGATCACCAATTGATGTGACATCATTAGAAGCAAGGTTGTACGATGAGCCTGCGCCAGCGTTAATAATCGAGAGAACAGTACCATTGGGAATAAAGTTGTTGCCAAGGGTAACGTTGACCAAACTGCCTGAGGCGAGTGTCGCTGCCCCTGTTGGCGCGATATAACCATAATTTGAAGCAGAATTAGCCGTAAAGTCTAAAGTCGTGCCAGCGCTCTGGTTATAGATACCGGTAATCCTGAGAGTATTGGCACCTATATTAAGCGTACTGGTATTATTCAAATTCAGAACCCCTACAATGGTGCTGTTTGCCGTCAAATTAAGGACCGTCGCATTATTTAAATTTGTAGCAGCAGAAGGGTAGATAAAGGACGTATACGTGTAAATATTAGCGCCAAGGGCGACTGTCCCGCCGTTGAAATTGACAAAAGCAAACCCCAGACCAGGAGCGCCAAGATCATTATTGATCGTCGTTGATCCGGCATAATTAATCGTGCTTGCAATGTTAGTGGTCACGGCAACAGGAGCCGCAATGCTATCTCCATCACCGACGGTAACATTGCCGCCATTTCCGGTAAAAATAAATTCTGTAGCATAGACATTTCCATTCAGGTTCGTGGCACCCAGACCTACTTTAACCTGGTTTACACCGTCGCCGGTGCTGCCGATATTGCCATTCATGGTATCACCGTAACCGCCAAATGTTACAGCACCCTCACCTGCCACACCGGATAAGTTGCTTATCGATCCGTTGAAACTGGTACCGCTGGCTAAGGCAACAGTACCGCCCCCTGTTAATGCCAGGGATTGGGCGTACACAGCATTATTAAATGTATCCGTGGATCCGGATGATGCGCCGGCGTCAATTAGTCCGACAGAATGGCTGGCAGATCCCACTGTTCCGGATACTGTTGAGGAACCGGCGAAGGACATGGTACCGACATCGTTGCCTGTGACACTGACACTAGCACCGCTCGTCGCGGCCAGGGTGTAACCGTTTGTTACGGTCAATTCCCCTGTCAGGTCATTTCCTGTAAATGTATAGCTATTGGTGTTATTAGTAGCGGGTGTCGTGGTGCTATTGGGTATGTTTACGTTTTGAGCGAAGCTGTTGGTTGCCAATATAAGCATTCCCGAAAAAAACAGAACGGCCAGGTAAAATCGCTTCATAAATATTTTTTTCACGGCCACTTACCTTTCTTAAAAATAAAAAGGCCTTCCCAGCCAATAATGGCTGAAAAGGCAACGGCTTTTCAATAAAAACTAAACTGCTATTATTATTTTGATTGTAGTAACCGGTATATCACTTGTCAATTATTCTCCGATATATTAGGGAAAGGACCGGGAACATGACGGTTGTATTTAAGGAGGGCAGATAAAAGGATGATTAAACGAGGGAATTCTTCAGATATTTGCTTCGACGGATGAAGCGGTACGGCCGGCACCAAAAGGCCAGCTTCCTTTTTCGTACTGCTGTGCCTTTTCTATAATAATTCGCCAGCTGATGGATGAAATACCAGAATTCATCTTCGGTCAGGTCGGATTTCATTTCATTGACCAGGTATGAGGTGATCACCATCTTCCTGGGATCACGGGGCATCCAGTGATCAAACACCAGATACCAGGGACTTTTAGGATCATCCAAATTCAGAGGCATTCCCGTGTAGTAACAGACAAAACCATACTTGCGGACATACTCCCAAATTTCATTCATGCATTCCCGGAATAAACGGTCATGTTTCATCCGATAATCGATCCTAACACACGTGGCGCAGTATTTACGCCCTTTCAGAGCTGCCGCCCGCCTGCAACCGTCGCATAACTTCTCGCCCGGGCCAAGTCCCAGCCAATGCACCAGCGGAATTCTTTTGACCTTTAAATTTTTTTTCCTGTGATCGTCCAGGGCAAGCACATAATACCGGAGTTGTTTTTCCGAAAGCCTGGATTTCATCGCACTAAATAACGCTGCGGCAGGAACGATCTTGTTTTTATCCCAGGGATCTGGATGGCTAAACACCAAAAACCAGGGCCCTGTGTAGTCGTCTAGTTCCAAGGACATTCCCGAGTAAGCACATCTCTTGCCGTGCCGGCGCAGATAGGCCCAAAAATATTTCCTGCCCTTGTAGTGAATATGTTCGTTATGAAGCCGATCGGCCAATTTGTAACAGTCAGGACAGTATCTCGACGGGTTTAAAAGTATTCTCTCGCCGCAGCCGCGGCAATG
This sequence comes from uncultured Planctomycetales bacterium, assembly GCA_964487685.1. Lineage (GTDB taxonomy): Bacteria > Omnitrophota > Gorgyraeia > Zapsychrales > Fredricksoniimonadaceae > JABDGZ01. Next base: position 17,402 of record CAZASA010000004.1, on the reverse strand, counting down.
GATGTAACGGCGTATGGGATTATTCTGTTTCACCGATAAATTTCCTTCCTGAGTAGCAACGACTTATTATAAGCGGGCATTACTAAAAAGTGAAGGAATTAAGCTAAATCATCAACAGTATTGATCAAATCCAATGCAGATCTTTATGCAAATGCGTTGTCAAATAGTCGCGCAGTCTCATTAACATTCACCTCCCCTAAAAGTTTTGACGCAAATATTTCTGCTTTCCGGGCATCGATGGCCGCGATACACTGTTGGATTTTCGGCAAATAGCGGGGATCCAGACTAAACTTGTGGATACCAATACCGATCAAAAAAGGAATATACCGGGGATCATTGGCCATATCTCCGCATACCGAAATATCCCGTTGGTGACGCTTAGCGGCATCGGCCACTCGTTTCATACCGCGCAGGACTGCGGGATGATGTGGAAAATAACAGTCCGCAACCTTTTCATTCGTACGGTCCACGGCCAGCATGTACTGGATGAGGTCATTAGTTCCAATAGAAAAAAAGTCGGCCTGTAGAGCCAACTCATCAATGACCTCCAGGATAGACGGGACCTCGATCATGGCACCAATATCCGGCCGGGACTGATGAGGCTTTCCCTCTGCTTTGAGTGCCGCTACAGACTCCCTGACGATATTCCGCGCGATCATAAACTCTTCGACTGATGAGATCATCGGAAACATGATGCGAATATCAGTGTCAAAACTTGCCCGTAAGATCGCCCGTATCTGGCAAATAAAAATATCCATATGCTTAAGTGAAAACCGAATTGAGCGCAAGCCCAAAAAAGGATTCGCCTCTTTACTGTTATCATAATACGAAAGCATTTTATCTCCCCCGATATCAAGCGTACGAAACGTAATTTCGCGGCCTTTCATGTCCTCGACCAGACGCCGGTAAATGACGTACTGTTCTTCTTCGGATGGAAAATCACCGCGAAGCAGAAAGGGAAATTCGGTACGGTAAAGTCCTACTCCCTCCATCTTAAAAGCCCTGGCAACGGTGAGGTCTGCCAAAATATTGATATTCGCAAGCAAGATTACTCTTGTACCATCTTTCATGCGGGTTTCGGACAAAAGCCCATTCTGGATACGAGTGACATCAGTATGAGCCGTTTGCCTTTCCCGGAATGCACGGATAACATCTTGTGATGGCTCGATAGTAATATTTCCCATGACACCATCAAGCAGGATAGTCGATCCATTCTTCATGGTCAAAAGCCGTGGTTCGTCAATGATCACGAGCGGTATATTGAGTGACCGCGCCATGATCGCCACGTGGGACGTGACACCGCCAGACAGAAGCACAATGCCAGCAACGTTCTGCAGGTAAAGCTTTAAGATGTCGGACGGCAAAAGTTCGCGCACAATGACCACTTTCGAAGCATACTGATCGCGGCTCTCGGCGCGACCGAACATGTTCGTCATGATCCGACGCCCGACATCAATGACGTCGTATCGTTTTTCCCGTACATATTCGTTCGTCATTTGGTCAAAACGGGCCACATACTGCAAAACGACAGCGCGAACGGCATCCTGCGGGGAAATACCCTTAATGATCATCGCCTCCATGGCCCCTATCATCACTTGATCCTTGAGCATCATGATCTGCGCTGAAAAAATAAGCGCTACCACATCGAGCAATCTTTCTTCGACCGCCTTTTGCATCTTGTGTAGTTCATTCTCGGTCAGTACGACCGCCCGGTGAAAATCATCAACCGTCAAGGGCTTTCGGCGTTCCGAGATATTCAAGTCCCCCAGCGAGAGCGGCAAAAAAACAACAGAACCACCAAGGGCGAATCCCTCGGCCCCCACCCGGCCTTGGACAAACTTGAAGCTTATCGGCTTTGGCTCAACGATTGGATTGGTCTGTGGATGATCAAATGAAAACAACAGCTGGGCCATCTCTATCGTGGTCACTAATTGTGAGGTAATAGTACGAAAAGTATTAACGTCCTCTTCGGAAAAATAATCTCTTTTTACGCTCTGCAGCATCATCACTCCGATGCGGTTCTGACCGCGCAGGATCGGGATGGCCAGAAACGAGTGAAAGCTGGAATGCTTCGCAGTATCACCTTCGCAAACGGCCCGCAGCTCCTTAAAAGCGATCCCCGCAAGCCCTTCACCGGGCTTAAGGCGGACCTTGCCCATAGAACTGTCCTTACGGCCCTTGCTTGCCTTAAGTTGCAAAATCTGTGTATCATCATCAAAAAGATAGAGCAAACATACATCCGCTTGCATGTACGACACGACCATATTGACGATGTTCTCAAGAAGGGCATTGAGGTTCGTGGCGTTCGTGAAAAGCTCGGTCAGTTCACCGATGTCACCGATAAGGTTGGAGTTATCATGTTTCATTGGCATTCTTGACATTAACGGGTCCTCAAACCGGACACTCGGTCGGATTAACCGACACTCGCAGATGCTCGCAGGAGCTCGGAATTGTGAAATAAAAGGTTGCGCCGCAATCAGAATTGTTCTTTGCATCCAAACAACCGCCATGCGCCTCCACAATGGAACGACTGATAGACAACCCCATGCCCAAACCTTCATCTTTGCTTGTAAAAAAATGGGTGAAAATATTTATCATATTTTCCGCTGGAATGCCGCATCCTGAATCTATTACCTCCACCATAATCGAGCCGGTATCTTTGCGTAATGTCCTGATCAATAATTCACAAGAATCACTCTTCTCATCCATCGCTTCTAAACTATTGCTGATCAGGTTCAAGAGTACTTGTTGCAGCTGTATTCGATCACCATTGATAGGTGGAAGATCAGTACCCAACTCGAATTTAAGGACTTTATTCCTGACGGTAATATGGGTCATAATAAGCGAAACTGTATCTTTAATAAGGGCATTGATATCAAGAGACTCGAAGGTGGGCTTGGTCTTTTTTAACAATACCCTCAACCGCCGAATTACCTCAGCAGCACGCTGATCATCATTAATAATATACTGCAAGATCTCTTCTAATTGCGGGTCCTTGCCTGAATACATGCGCTGGGCCGCTTGAGCATAAGAAAGAATGGCTGTCAAGGGTTGGCTGATCTCATGGGCCAAAGACGAAACAAATTCCGCAAGCTTCCACACCCTGGTGACATGCAAAAGCTCCTCGCGCTGTTGCTGGATCCGTTCTTCTGCAAATTTCTCACGACTAGCCCCTTCTTTTAATTGCCCTTCCCTGCTTTCCAGCTCATCTGTTTGCTGACGAAACTGCTCTCTCGCAAGCTTCTCACGATCAACCCCTTGCTTTAATTGACTTTTCCTGATCTTTAACTCATCAGAAGCAATCGACATAAGCTCTTCTCGGATCGCCAGTGCCTGTTCAAGCTCTCCTTGAGTTTTTTTAAGTTTGCTCAAGAGTTCTTCTTGCTTCATTCTTTGCTGGTAAAGCTCAACGAATATGTTCACCTTGCTCTTAACCGCGTGGGTATCTAGCGGCTTAAGAAGAAAATCCACCGCGCCGCTTTCATATCCCTTAAACAAAAAACTCTGGTTTTTGGCGGTCGCGGTCACAAATATAATTGGGATGTTTTTGGTTTTTTTCGCCCCTCGCATAAGCTCAGCGAGTTCAAATCCGCTCATGCCAGGCATTTGGACATCGATAAGTGCTAGTGCAAATTCGTGTGAAATCATAAGCTCCAACGCCTCAGTTCCAGACTTGGCTTTAAAAATGCCGATGTCATCGCGTCTAAGTAACCCTTCTAAGGCAAGAAGATTGTCCTTCAGATCATCAACGAGAAGGATCTTAACCTGATCGGCAAGTAAGTTCATCATTATTACCCCTTTTGAAAGATCCGGTCCTTTTTCACGAAAGGATCAAATGATTTTGCGTGTTGTGAGAACTGCGTTGTCTCTTGCAGCCCCAAGCCTAAAAAACCCTTCCGGCAAAGCGACTCGTAAAAAAGCCCAAGTACCTTGTCCTGAAGTTCACGATTAAAATAGATGAGAACATTGCGGCACGAGATCAGATGCGTTTCTGAGAATACCGCATCAGTCACGAGGCTATGGTCCGTGAAGGTGATATTTTTCTTCAAGGAACTGTTGAATGTCGCCGAATCAGAGGCAACCGCATAATAGTCCAATAGTGAACTTTTTCCACCTGACTTTTGGTAATTCTCGGTGAATTTTGGGATCATGTCCAATCCCAAGATGCCTTTTTCAGCTTTTTCAAGACTTCTTTGGTTGATATCGGTGGCGTACAGGATCGAGCGCTCAAGCAGACCTTCTTCTTGCAGCAGGATCGCAAGCGAATAGACCTCTTCTCCTTTGCTGCATCCGGCGACCCAGATCTTAAGGGAAGGGTAAGTTTTGAGATGTGGGATCACTTTTTCACGGAGGGCTAAAAAATAGCTTGGATCTCGGAACATCTCGCTCACGGGGATCGTGAGCGATTGAAGCAAATCATAGAAGCACTCCGGATCATGGAGGACTTTTTCTTGAAGCACCAAGAACGTTGAGCACTTCATCCTTTCCATCGCATGAACCAGCGTTCGCTTCATCGAAGCGATCGAGTATTGACGGAAATCATAGTTATACTTGAGATAAATCGACTCAAGTAACGCTTTAAGTTCGATATCACCTTGCTGGATGAGAATCGGTTCCATGAACCTTAATTCCTTCCCAATTGGGCATCCAAACCCGAATGACTGAAAAAAGCTGATGAAGATCAATTGGTTTTGAGAGATAATCATTCGCTCCTGCTTCCATGCAAAGCACTTGATCGTTTTTGGTGGCTTTTGCCGTTACGGCAATGATGGGGAGCTTTGCAAACCGTTTTTGTTTTCTGATCTCCTGGGTTGCTTGAAAACCATTCATCTCGGGCATCATGATATCCATAAGAACGAGGTCTATGAAAGGGGCTTCCTCAAGTTTTGTCAGGGCTTCCTTTCCATTGCGTGCGACCACAATGCTGGCACCTTTTTGCTCTAAGGCCGCTGTCAACGCAAAGATGTTCCTAACATCATCATCAACAACGAGAATTTTCCTGCCCTCGAAAACATCTTCGCTACTCTGTAAGGTTTTTAGCATCTGCTGCCTTTCAGGCGAAAGCTTGGATTCAACGCTGTGCAGAAAAAGGCTGATCTCATAAACAAGCCTCTCCGGAGACTTGGCTCCTTTGATGATGATCGAGCGAGAGTACTTGCGAAGCTGGTATTCTTCGTCCCGGGAAAGTGAACGGCCAGTATAAACAATGACGGGCGGATATGAACTCATATTTTCTTGCTCAGTCATTTTCTTTAATAGCTCTTCTCCTGACATATCCGGGAGTTTCAGATCGATCACCATGCAGTCATACACGGTCTTTTTGAGGGCATCGAGTGCCTCATGCGCTAATGTCACGGCCGTGACCACAATATCGGGATTACTGATGAGTTTGACTATACTTTCTCTTTGAAGCTTGTCATCCTCGACTATCAATACACGCTTGATCTTCTGGGAGAACTTGGATTCGAACTTGGCAAAAGTTTGGGCTAACACTTCACGTTTGGCGGGTTTTAGAATATACCCAATTGCCCCCATCTGAAGGGCCTTTTCCATATAATCATGAACCGACGCGATATGGACTGGTATATGCCGGGTTGTTGAATTTTCTTTGAGCTGATCAAGCACCGTCAGTCCCGAATGATCAGGGAGCATCATGTCGAGCATGATCGCGTCTGGAAGAAGACTTTGCGCCAACTCAAGCCCCTCTTCGGCATCTAGTGCTACCACGCACTTGTAGTGAAACTCGTGGGCTAGCTCAAAGAGGATCTGTGCAAACTGCGGCTCATCTTCGATCACCAAAATCGTGCGCCCAGGCGATTGAAGAGTGTTACGATCATCTGCGAAAGGCTTTGGCCTGACCCGCTCTACGCGCGAGTTGACCATAGGGCCGACTGATGACGATGAATAGGTCTTAGGAGATGCCGACTCGATACGGGAATCGTCATAGGTCTCGGGCAAAAGCAGGGTGAAGCGGCTTCCTTCACCGGGAACACTCTCGACCTCAATAGTTCCACCCAGGAGACGGGCTAGATCTCGAGAGATTGAAAGCCCAAGGCCCGTGCCCCCGTATTTTCGGTTGGTCGTCCCATCGGCTTGACGAAATGCCTCAAAAATAACTTCTTGCTGAGCTTTGGGGACTCCGATACCCGTATCAATTACCGAAAGCGAAAGTCTTGAGCTGGTGCTGCGAGACACATGAAGCGTGACCTTGCCCTTTTCTGTAAATTTAAACGCATTTGAAAGCAGGTTCTTTAGGATTTGCTGCAGTCGTTGACTATCCGTTAACATCGTCTCCGGTACATCTGGGTCGATCTTGATCTGAAACTTTAGCTTCTTTTCTTGCGCTAAAGGTGCAAAAGTCTTCTCAAGACTGTTTAAGACCTTAGGAAGAAATACGCTCTCAGGCCTGATCTCAAGTTTGCCGGCCTCCACTTTCGAAAGATCCAGGATGTCATTGATAAGATTAAGAAGATCATTGCCTGCGGACGAGATGGAATGCGCGTACTGGATTTGCTCAGGAGTTAAGTTTCCGCCTGCGTTGTCCGCAAGTAGTTTCGCCAAGATCAACGAACTATTAAGAGGAGTGCGAAGTTCATGGGACATGTTGGCCAAGAATTCGGATTTGTACTGGCTTGCCCGTTGAACTTCGTCGGACCTTTCTTCAAGAAGCGTTTGAGCTTTGTTGAGGGCTTCATTGTTCGCGTTTAAAATATCCCGTTGCTCTTCAAGCTGCTCGTTTGTTTGCTCAAGCTCGGACTGCTGGCTTTTTAGCTCCGTCTGGGACTCTTGAAGTGCCCGCGCCTGGTCCTCAAGCTCATCATTGGTGGCTTTCAATTCCCCTTGCTGGGTTTGAAGTTCTTCAGTCAGGCTCTGGGACCTTTCGAGAAGTTCTTGCTGTTTCTTGCGGCTGATCGAGGTATTGATCGCAATCCCAATATTCTCGGAAACGTGCTCCAGAAATATTTTTTGGTGCTCTGAAAATGATGTAAAAGAAGCCAGTTCGATCACCCCATTGACCTCTCCCTCATAAAAAACTGGGGCCAATAGAAGTGATCGCGGGGTAGATTTTCCTAAATCCGAGCTGATTTTTCCAAAATAATGCGAAGGAACACTTTCGAGAAGGATGGGTCTCTTTTCCAACGCGGCCTGTCCAACTAAGCCCTCTCCAAACGAAATCGTCTTTTCTATATCTTCAAATTTTGTGTAGGCATAACCGCTCACGCGTTTGAGGGTCTTTTCCTCGGTAACATAATAAAAAGCCCCCATTTGAGCATTCAAAAACGGAGCCAAGTGACTCAGGACGCTTTGCCCTAAGCGTGAGACATCCTGTTCTCCCCGCATTTTATCGTTAAGTGTGATTTGACCTTCACGTAAGAATTCCAGCTCGCGTGCCTTTTCTCTAAGGGAGGCTTCGGCGTGCTTTCTTTCCGTGATGTCCCGTTCGGTTGTAGCAATTCCAGTCAGCTTGCCTTTATCATCAGTAAGTTTAGTATTGATGAGCCAAACATCAAGGATCCTGCCATCTTTATGCTTCCTTTTTGTCTCTAAATTAGGTAATAATTCTCCCCGCTTTAGAGAGGCAAGAAATCCACGTGCTTCTTCTTGATATTCCGTGGGCACCGTGTCTACGATATTTTTACGAAGGGCTTCAGCTTCTGAATAGCCGTACATGGTTTCAGCACCCCGGTTCCATGCCAAAATATTACCTTCTAAATCCTGAAAGGTGATCGCATCATTGGAATCTTGAATGACCGTCGCCATCCGGCGGAATTTTTCTAATGCTCCCATCCGCTCAGAAATGTCACGTTCGGTGGTGGCAATGCCCGTTAATTTACCTTTATCATCTGTAAGCTTAGTATTGGTGAGCCAAACATCAATGATACGCCCGTCTTTATGTTTTCTTTTTGTCTCCAACGTCGGCACCAACTCTCCGCGTTTAAGAGAGTAAAGAAATTCACGCGCTTCCTCTTGATAGGCCTTGGGTACGGTATCAACGATGTTCATGCTAAGGGCTTCTGCTTGTGAATAACCGTAAATACTTTCAGCAGCTTTGTTCCATGCCAAAATATTGCCTTCTAAATCCTGGAATGTGATCGCATCATTGGAATCTTGAATAACAGTCGCCATTCGGCGGAATTTTTCCAGTGTTTTCGTTTGCTCCGTGATATCACGCCCCGTTGTTGCGACACCCGTGAGTTTGCCTTGGTCATCAACAAGCTTGGTATTGGTCAGCCACACATCGATGATACGCCCGTCCTTGGTCTTGCGTTTGGTTTCAAGCGAAGAAACGAGCTCGCCGGAATTTAACGCGGCGATGAAATTCATTGCCTCCGATTGATGAGATTCTGGAACGGTATCTACGATGTTCATTTGGAGCGCTTCGGATTCAGAATATCCATAGATTATTTCTGCTCCGCGGTTCCAAGCCAAGATCCTTCCTTCCAAGTCCTGGATGGTAATGGCGTCGTTGGAGTCTTGAATGACAGTGGCCATACGCCGAAGCCGCTCTTCATTACTCCCGATCTGAACATCAGTAGGCCCCGGAGAAACTGCCTGTTTTAATTGCGGGATCCGATTCTTCTTGGAAATTGGAGTTTTTCTAATTTTCATCATCTGAATTGATCCGATCTTTTCGAGGGGTATTGGGTAAGTCTACCATCGCTCAAAATCAATTTTGAGCAATCAAACCGTACGTATCTTCTGATGCAGTATTAATAAGGTCAACCAACATCTGGCCATTAACCGGTTTTTGAAAGAAACCCTTAGCCCCAGCTTTCAAAGCGCGATCTTCGACAATGTCTCGATTCTCTGCGGAAATAAAAATAACCGGACGTTTCGATCCAGAGTCTATAATCTTTTTTAGCACAGACCACCCGTCCATTTCCGGCATATAAATGTCGAGAAGTAAACAACCAGAATCATTATTAGAAACGGTGTCAAAAAAACTTTTTGCTGAATTAAACGTTTTAACTTCAAAACCATAAGTCATCAAGAGGGTTTTAAGAGCGCGGCATACTGATTCATCATCATCTACAATATAAATACTTTTACTATTCAAACGTATATTCATTTCTCTCCTTGATTTCCATCTTTTGATAGATCCACCTTAGGCGGAAAAAAAGTTAGTCGGGAGAGATTATCTAGCTTCCAATCAAAATTAATTTCTAGTTATTATTACATGAAGGATAAAAGAATCTATTATACCAAGGTATAATAGATGGAGGATTGAAGTTTGAAGACGGAAGGTTAAGAAATATATGGTGCCGCTTGTTGGTCTAACTTCTAAATCCATCTCTGAACGGCGATGGCCTATTATAGTAGAGTAGTGCCAAAATATCAGCTATTTATTTAAAATAGAGATAAAAAGTTCGAAAAAAATGACCGTTTTGTCCGCTTTTTAAATGCTAAAAAGTGTATTGTAAATAAAATTAAGATTGCCATTCAGCTTGAAGCATTGAAGCCAAAAAGCCAGCACCGAAAGCAAAACAAGCAACTGAGTCCTTATCAAACAACTTCTCATTCAAAATACTCTTTAAAACAAATAAAACTGATGGGGAAGACATATTCCCATATTCCCTTAAAATCGCCCGAGAAGGCAGCATCTGATCATCTGCAAGGTCATTATGCTCCTGTATAGCATCTAATACTTTTCGCCCTCCCGAATGAAAAGCATAATGAGTGCTCCCGCTTGAATTGTCCTTCTGAAGTGTTTGAATGGCTTGGGCTACTATCCCAGGAACTTTGGATGAAATCACATTACAAAGACGGTCATTAAGGTATTTAAAACGTAATTCATTACGAAATTGCGGCCACAAAACTGAAGAAATCTTATTGATGCGTAATCCTGGGATATTTTCTTGATTTGTCAACAAGACAGCCGCAGCGCCATCAGAAAAAATGGCATTAGATAAAATAAGCTCTGGTTTCTCTGCCCAATGTGTCGCTGCAGAACAAATCTCTACGGCAATGACCAAAACTGTTGATTGTGGATATCGATTTAAATAATCATCAGCTGCCCGCAAAGCAGGCAGAGCGCCCGTACATCCTAATCCCACCAAATCCAATGTATACGTATTTTCCGGCAAACCAATCTGTTGACAAATATAGGTGCTTAAACCAGGACAAAGATAACCTGTGCAAGTCGAAACAAAGACCGCATCAATATCTTGGGGATGACAGTGCTTTTTTTGTAAAAGCTTTTGAACTGCTTCGACTGATAAATGGACTGCCCAATGTTCAAATCGCTGCATTTTTTCATCCACGGACTCATTCAATAATTTCCGCAAATTATCCGAGGCAAAATACCGCTGACGGATCCCCTCATCCAGCAAGAATTTTATATAAAGGTCTAAAGCACGACCGGATGGTTTGATAATATCAATAACCATAGCTAAAACTTCCTGCTGTGTCAGACAAAGTGAAGGGTTAGCTGTCTCAACGTCTTGAATAATTGTTTTCGAAGGCAATCGGATCATGATCAATTTCTTTCATTTGGGTGATTCTTGTCTTTCGATAAATTGTTTCGATAAGAAATGAACTAACAGGAGGCATACATAGACACACTTCTGTAGCCCAAGAAGATTTTAAGATGGTATTTGCCATAAGCGCCCAATTCATTTGCTTCTTTAATATTTTCCGCATCGGCTCAGTTTGAAATTTCAGACCTTTCTGACGATAATTGAATTCATAAGCACAGTTTTTAGCGGTACTTAAAGCTATAGCCATTCCGTCACCGGTAAAAGACGGAATGACCATACGTTGATCTCCCAAGAAATATACATTTCCAATACTATTTTGAAGGCGTAAAAATCCATAGGGAATATAACTAATAGCGCAAAGAAGATCCATCAAAGAAACTTGTTGGAGAATAGAATCTAATTTAGGATTTTGTTGACGTATATAGGCAATGGCACTCCCAAAGTTCCCATTTAAAGATTTATAAATCCTTTTATCAATAACAAAACAAAAATTCATCGTATCGTTCTCAACAGGACAAATCCCTCCATAACCTCCAGGAAAAGAGAATAAAATTGTTGTTTCTCTAAGATCATCACAGGGAGATTTAAATTTAAAGTGTGTTTTAAATCCTAAATAAGAGTGATCCTTGCCCTGACGTTTGTGTTCTTTAGAGTGATCATGTTTTCCAGTAGCTATAAATAAATGCCGTGCGTAAAAATCATTTACGTTTGTTTGGATCCTAAAAATGCCCCTACCCTCTTCATGGTAGCTTCGCATACAGACACCACGAAAAACATCCGCACCAGCCTTTTTTGCATTATTTAGCAGTTCTTCATCAAGTTTATAACGCGATATCCCCCTGCCTGGAAAAGGAAATGTAAACCCAGTGTTTGATCGCGGGGAAAACAACTTAAAATGTTTAATGACAGGAGTATCATCGTTTAAAAAGATCCCCATCTCTTTTAAATACTCAATGGATTCGAAACTTAAGAATTCTCCACAAACTTTATGATGAGGGCCTTGGGCCTTCTCTAAAAGCGCAACCTTAAACCCGAGCTTTGTTAAATAATATGCAGCCGTTGATCCGGCAACTCCACCGCCGATCACCATACATTCATAAAAATTTTTCAAAAGGCCCAATCCCTTCATCATCGTAAAGTTTTAGCATGCTCCATGCGAATTGCATAACGAAAATTAGGATACCAGGAAATCTTAATATGATCTAAATTAATTCCTGCTTGGGTCAAAAGATTGATCCAGTCTTGATGCCGAAAACTGCGGGCAACTGATAACGGCGCATCATGACAAACCAGAGGGTTAAATCCACACAACTTGTTAAAATATTTAATAAAATAATATGCGAATTTATGCCGATGGAGATCCGAAATAAACCATCCTATCCGCGTATGATCATTCATCCATTGCATCAGTTTTGCAATGTCCTGATTTATAAAATGATGCATCGTTAATGAACTAATAATCAAGTCGTAGATTTCACTACTATCATTGTCCAGAACATCGCCATGTATAAAATTAATATCGGCAGTCGTGACTGCAATAGCCGCGGAAATCACTTTATCGTTGAGGTCGATCCCTGTTAATTCTAACGAAAAGTTCCTATGACGCGCGTAATCATCAATGCGCCTAAGGGTCTCGCCATCTCCGCATCCAATATCCAAAATCTTTATTTTACGATTTCTTCCATATCGTGCCAAGAAATATCCGACAGCACTCATTGTCGGCCAATACCCCAGAGTGTAAACATTGATGATCTTTACTTGGTTATAAGTTTGTCGTAAGACCCAAGCATCCACCTGAGGATCATCTATACATTCCTTGGCATCATTTCGATGATTCAATTTAATCATAAGTTTAAAATGTATAAACAAAAGTCGCCACCATCGAATCGTTTGCATCCACGTTGGTACCAAGCAAGGTCCTCTGATACGCAATCAAAATCTGGATGCGGTCATTGGACCAGCCGATACCCGGGGCAAATGTCAAACTGTTGGTATCCGAGTCCGCAACCATTCCCCCGTTAAGTCTCTTATCCCCTTGCAATAAACCATTGACTTCTATCATTAAATTGAAACCTTTAGACAAAAAATACTCAACCGCCGCGTCGCAATTAAGATAGTTGCCGTACTTAGTCTTGTTTTCGTTGACACGCACTTGCTGAGGGAAGTTGGCAATAAGATCAGCATGCACTATAAATGGCTTTAATTTCTTTGTTAAATTAATACCAACCCCCGGATCCCATGATCCACCACCAGTTGTTGCTCCCATCAAATCAGTCCCAAGCTTATTAGGGTCTTCATGCTGATACTTTCCTGTCGGCATCTTTATCTGCAACAATCCCGTAGTTGTCGGCAACCACCCGTTGTCTTCAATAAATTCATAACGCGTGAATAAATAGCTATCACCGAACCCCTCATCATGCGCTTTGATCCCGCCTTGAGTCATATAATTTTCTTGATATACTGTCTGTGCGTCGAATTCCCATTTATCCGTAATACCATATTGAGCAGAAACCTGCTGCTGAATCTGTGACTCTTTATCCCCCTTAGGTAAAGAAACATAATGACCATCATCATTGAACTCTCCACGCGTGCGATTATAGAAAATAAATGACTGAACAGTCAGTTTCCCCCGGCCAACCGTGTCCGCTGCCCAGGTTGCTATCGGCCCCGTTGATGGCGGGTTCCATTTACCTTCCTCAGCCCCGAATACAGGCGATATCAATAACAACAATACGCAAAGACTAAAACCCAATATGGCTGTGTTTTCTAGGACGGTGTGGTCACTGGAAGGACAACGTCGGATCATTGATTTGATTGATTTCTAAGTTTTTTCAATTCTGAATAAAGAAGATCTTTGAGCAGGAGCTTCTTTCCCTCAGGAAGAATAACGTAATAACTTTTCTTTGTGTGACTGGAAAAACTTGCCACTTTTTCAATAAAATCTTCAGTGGTGTGGATTTTATCATTATATTCATTTAATTTAAATCTTAAAATCATAGCAGCATCCTTGCCGCTTCCTTTCTGTCCATTCCTTTCAAATAAAAGTGATGAATTCTCTATCAGATCGAGGAGGTAATCAATTTCATTCAATTTTTTATCAGGACCTATAAGGTATTTTTGATAAGCAACTTTGCTCGAAACCTCATTGCTCAGGAGTGGTATTAGGCCCTGCGGAAAGACCGCGAACTTAAAAGCCTTGTATTCTTTTCCTATCTTAACATAATGCAACCTCTCTCGCACGATCCTATCATCATGGGTCATTAAAAACTGTTTCATTTGTTTAATGATGAGCGATCTTGTAACGTCACTTTCAAGGCCTTGGATTTTGTTGAATTCCTTGCCGTACTTTTGGAAGGTCGCCACGGCTTCTTGAAGGCGTGATTGTTCAGTTATAATAAATACCTGGCGAATATTCTTTGATCCGACAATGTTAGCCGTATTTTTGGCATTTTCATCCGTTGTTTGAGACTTACCCTCCAGGATGATCCTCAAAGGATCAACTCCCCTGACCCAAGCGATCAATCCCATCATTTGAGCTTCGGGTATAGGGCCCTTGGTCGCTCCACCGGACATGATCAAAATAGCTTTGGGAAACTTTTTCGCTAACTCGACACCTTTAAGCACCCTATAGACCATATCCACGGTGGGTGTTGTATCATCTAACGGCCTGTCGCCAAGTACAATGATCGCTGTTTTAGTATTATCTTTTAGATCCTGAGGATTTAAGAATTTAACTTCACCTATCAAGCCATCAGATAGGGGATGACGTAAAGGATATTCTTTATTTTGTATACTCGAACTATTCGAAATAATCTTTGCATATGGCGATTCGCTTCTTGATTGCGTAATCTGAACTTTTTTCTTAACCTCGCAATTATGAAGGCCTGCTAAAATAACGCATAAAACTACTAATAATAAGCCAACCCAAAGAATGAAAATTTTTTTAGATGTAAAGAATTCTATCATTAGTGATTTTTTTTGCAATAATCTCGAATCAATAGCCAATAAGAATAAAAAATAGCCCGGATTTTAGGAGATTTTTATTTCAGATATTTTTATTCTTACCCCCAAGAAGTCTACGCATCGACTGTAATTCCTTTCGGCGTTTGGCATCCAATTTAGGGTAAGACATTTTCAAATCTTTGAGAGTATCAACAATGATCGAAGACACGATCAGCCACGCATTTTCTTTGTCATCGGCAGGTACAACATACCACGGGGCAATATTAGTACTCGTTGCAGTCAAACAATCCTCGTATGCTTCCATATAATGTTTCCAGAATCCCCTTTCTTTGATATCTGCAGTGCTAAATTTCCAATTTTTTCCCGGATCATCAATACGTTCGAGAAAACGTTTACATTGCTCTTCCTTAGAAAGATGCAGAAAAAATTTGATGATCCTAGTCCCATTATAATAAAGGTGTTTTTCAAAATCATTGATAGAACGATAGCGCTGCTGCCAAATATTCTTTTTACTGACCAGTCCAGCCGGGATCTCCTGCGCATGAAGGATCTGGGGGTGTACACGGACAATTAACACTTCTTCATAATAGGAACGATTAAAGATGCCGATCTTCCCACGCTCAGGCAGGTCGCGGGTAGTCCGCCATAAAAAATCATGCTGCAGGTCCTCAGCGCTTGGGCTTTTAAAGCTAAAAACCTGACAGCCTTCAGGGTTAATGCCGGACATCACATGTTTGATGACACCGTCTTTTCCGGCAGCATCCATTCCCTGAAAAATGAGCAGTATCGAATACCGGTCAAATGAATAAAGAACGTTCTGCAAAGCGCTCAATTCCTTAACATGTTTAGCATGAAGTTCTTGATACTGTTTCTCGGATTTATAAAATGCCTTTATGCGTGTCGGCCGGCTTTTGAGGTCCACCTTTTTACCTTCCCGCGCATAAAAATCTTTAAAATTAACATTCATGACGGCATTTTACGAAAAGGGCTAAAATTAATCAATTGTACCTAGGTGCAATAGGCACATCACAAAGAAATAGTTATAATTAATTCATTATGCCGGATATATCCAAAGTAACTGATTATTTATACGTTGGCTCCAAGATGGGGAAAGAAGATGCCGACGAATTGAAGGGGCTTAATTTTAATTTGATTATTTCCATGATCGGCCAGATGGCACCTGATAAAATTTACACTCTCCCCCCCTTTAAAACTTTATGGATCAAGACCTATGATACATTTTTTACTCCCATCTCCATCAATAAACTGCTTATTGGAGTTACAGCCGCGTTGCCTATTGTTCAAAACAAAGGCAAGGTTTTAGTTTTTTGCATGTTAGGCAAACATAGAAGCATTGCCATGGGTGCCGCCATCCTTATTAGTCAGGGGCATACCAGTGTAGAGGCCATAAACTTATTGACTACTGCCCGTAAGGAAGCTGACCCAAGAATGTGGTATATCCGAAGCCAAATCATGGCTTTTGAGAAATATTGGCAAAAAAGATAATTATTGTGGAAAAGAAAATAAAAAATATTCACATCATTATTAATCCCGCTGCCGGGAAAAAAGGACCCGCTTTATCTGTTATCAATGCGTCCATGAAAGAAGCTGGTATTAAGTGGGAAGCATTAATTACCCACCAAGTGAACGATGGGATCCAGTTTGCAAAGGCTGCCGTCAAAGAGGGAGTCGACGCACTCGCGGTTTACGGCGGCGACGGTACACTCATGGAAGCAATCAGCGGATTGATCGGATCAGAGATCCCTTTGGTTATTTTACCGGGAGGATCGGCGAATGTCATGGCTAATGAACTTGGCATACCCACCGACCTTAAAGAAGCCTGTGCGCTCTTAAGCCATGGCCCGTTAAGAACGAAACTCATTGATGTGGGGCAATTCAATAACCGTTACTTTATTACAGGAATAAGCATTGGTTTTGGGGCAGATTTAGTTAAGGGTGCCAATCGTGAGAGCAAAAATAAGTTTGGTATCTTGGCCTATTTTTTTGCGACTGCCGCCGCTTTAAAGAAGCTTAAGGTCTCCCATTATCATATTAAAATCGATGGGAATGAACACGAAGTTCAAGGGTTAACGTGCATGGTTAATAATGCAGGGAACCTTGGGTTTACTAAAATATCTTTGGATAAGCACATCGATGTCAGCGATGGGTTATTGGATGTCGTTGTCGTACGAAAGTCGAATTTAAGCCTCTTTAAACTTATTGTCATCACATTGATCAAAGGTGAACGGCCTGACAATTTTGAATTAGTGGATCATTGGCAAGGTCGTGAGATCAGTATTTCCTCAAGCAGAAAACAGGTGATCCAATGTGACGGAGAGGTAATGGAAACAGTTCCATCTCATATCAAGGTCATTCCAGGAGCGATCAGAATTTTGGTCCCTATAAAGGAGAATAAGGTCATTGAATAAACACCTGTTTGTTTTTTATGCCTTAATCGCGGTTAGCATTATTGGATTGACTTATTTTGTACAGAGCTATCCTACATCCTTCTTTGATCTCAATATTACCCATGAAATTCAAGAGATCAAAATGGGGCATCTTACTAAAGTGATGGAATTTATCAGCATATTTGGCAATTCTGTCGGCATGCCGATATCGGTCATTTTTGCCGCATTGTTGTTCTATTTTACTTATCACCGACGAGAATCTTGCTTTGTTTTAGGTGCCCTTATTGCTGATCTATTGAATTTATTGTTCAAAATATTGATCCATCGCCCCCGGCCAACATTAGCAAATGCCAAAGTTTTATTAATATTTACCCAAAGCAGTTTTCCTAGCGGGCATGTGGTCCATTATGTTGTATTTTTTGGTTTTCTTCTGGCGGTGATGATCGTAAAAAAGCAGATCCCAGTATTTTTTAGAATTTTGATAGGAGCTTTTTCCGCATTTTTGATCCTTACGATTTCATTCTCTCGGATATACCTTGGTGCTCATTGGGCC
>CAZASA010000003.1:0-63064 GCA_964487685.1 uncultured Planctomycetales bacterium | reverse complement strand
GCCGTATTTTTCAAAGAATTCATGCGTACGTTTGATATAGGCCTGTTTGACAAAGGGGATGGCGTGATTGTTTGTGACCTTATCTGACAAGAATACGCCGATCGTGTAATTAAGAATATTTCCGCCCACGGCGGCCAAAGATAAAAGCAGGATCAAGGCAGACAATCGTAAGTCTCCGACGGCAGCCATGGCGCCTAATACAAATAGCAGGGAATCTCCCGGCAAAAAAGGCGTGACAACCAGGCCGGTTTCGCAGAAGATAATGATAAACAGGATCAAATATGTCCAGACGCCATAATGGGCACTGATCAAGGCTACGTGACGGTCCAGATGAATAAAAAAATCCGCGAAATGATGGATAAATTCCATAAATGCAATGATAGCTAAATGAATAGATTATTGCCAGGGAATAATTGATTATCAGCAACTATGATAGTAGGATAAGAGGATGAGAAAATTTTTGATCATTGTTATTTGTTTGAGCATTGCCGGCTATTGGCTTTATTGGCGGCTTGACCAGGAACATGTCTACCGGCAGATGCTGGAGCGTCTTCAGGCAGAGTCACGGGCCGCCCAAGTACTTGTGACCGCGGTTAATTACGATGAAAAGCTTCAACGCAATCTGACCACCATTAAATTTGTTGAACAGGATAGTGCGGGCAAAGATCTTCCGGCTAAATATTTTACTTTCAGCGGCAACTTGATCCAGTTCCAATCCCTGGTCGTGCGTTTTGAGGATAAATTTGTGGCCGCTGGGGACCGGTTTAAAGGCAGGAGCGTTTATCTGTTTTGGAAAGTATTTATGCTGGATGGGCCGCACACACAGGAATTTCCCATTACCCAGGTCAATGCCATACCGGGCGGGTACAAGGTCCCGGGTAAGGCCGGCGGATTTGAAAACAAGTTTTGGCAGGATTTTTGGCGCTTTGCCTTTGATGAGGCCAAGGCCAAGAACGCAGGGATCAAAAGTGTTCAGATCGAAGCCCCGGGAGCTATTTTTATCCCCGGGTATTTATACACGATCCATATCGAGCATGATGGGGGATTAAGGATCGATGCCAAACAAGTGGAAGGGATCTTGCGGGGTGAAAAGATCCAGGCTTGATTTGTCCATTTGAAATCACAATTTTTTATCGCATTTGCGGAAAATTGTGATACTATTCATCAGTCGTATGAAAATCCACGAATACCAAGCCAGAAACTTATTTGCCGAATACGGCATCCCTATTTCAGAAGGTGCGACAGCCCAAAGTGCGGATGAAGCACTTGCCATTGCCCGCAAAACAGGGTTTCCCGTTGTTATCAAAGCCCAGGTCCTGGTGGGCGGACGCGGCAAAGCCGGCGGGGTCAAGGTTGTTGCCAACGAAGTTGAGCTTAAGACCGAATTTGACCGCATCAAAAATTTAAACATCAAAGGCTATACGGTGGAGCGTCTCCTGGTCGCCCGGGCCATTGATATCAAGAAAGAATATTATCTGGCCGCGGCCATTGATAATAGCAAAGGCGATGTTGTCATTATCGCCTCTGCTGAAGGCGGTGTTGATATCGAAGAAACCGCCAAGATCCACCCGGACAAGATCATAAAATTTTATATGCAAGGGGCCCAAACCCTTGATGAGACACGCTGGGCGCCTTTTGCCGTACAGCTTTTCGGGGACATGCGGCTCCAGAAAAGTGCTACATCCATCTTGCAAAAATTACTTAAATTATTTTTTGAAAAAGACTGCTCCCTGGCGGAGATCAATCCCTTTGTCATCGATGACAAAGGAAACCTGATCGCCGCGGATGCCAAGGTCGTCATTGATGACAATAGCCTGTACCGCCATCCTGAATTCAATGCGTTGCGGGACATGAAATATGAAGACGCTGATGAAATGGAAGCCAAGGAAAAGGGCCTGAGTTTTGTGAAATTAGACGGCAATGTCGGCTGTATCGTCAATGGCGCGGGTCTGGCCATGGGCACCATGGACGAGGTCAATCTATTAGGCGGCAAGGCCGCTAATTTTCTGGATGTGGGAGGTTCTTCCAATCCCCAGAAAGTGCTGGATGCTCTAAAGATCATTTTACGCAATAAAAGTATCAAGGTCATTTTGATCAATATTTTCGGCGGCATTACCCGGTGCGATGATATTGCCAACGGGATATTGACCGCGTTAAAACAAATTGAGATCCCGGTCCCTTTGGTCATCCGTTTGACCGGGACCAATGAAAATGAAGCCAAAGCCCTTTTAACAGCCGCAGGCTTAACGACCTATAAGTCCATGCGCCAGGCGGTAACCGAAGCAGTAAAGGCGTCTAAATGACTCCGCCAAGGCGGGGTCATCCCCGAATGTTTTAATCGGGGATCCATTTTAATATTGGATTCCCGCTTTCGCGGGAATGACAAAGGGAATTATGTCTATCTTGATCGATCAAAATACCAAGGTCATTGTCCAGGGCATTACCGGCCGCGACGGGTCTTTCCATGCCAAACAGATGCTCGATTACGGCACCCAGGTTGTCGGCGGTGTGACGCCGGGCAAAGGCGGGCAAGAGGTCAACGGCATACCGGTCTTTAATTCTGTCAAAGAAGCCAAGGACAAGACCGGTTGTAATGCCGCTGTCATTTATGTTCCTGCTAAATTTGCCAAAGATGCCATCCTTGAAGACATTACCAACGGCATTCCCTTGATCATCTGTATTACTGAAGGGATACCGGTTTTGGACATGGTGGAAGTTAAGAAAGCTTTACGGAATACCCAGATCCGTTTGATCGGGCCTAATTGTCCGGGTTTGATCTCACCGGGCAAAGCCAAGATCGGTATTATGCCGGGCCATATTCACAAAGCCGGCGATATCGGCGTCATTTCCCGCTCAGGCACCCTGACTTATGAAGTGGTGTTCAATTTGACAGCGAATGATATGGGCCAATCGACCTGTGTGGGTTTAGGCGGAGACCCTATCATCGGTACTAGGTTTGTCGATGTCCTTAAGATGTTCCAGGAAGACCCGGGCACCAAAGCCATTGTCATGGTAGGCGAGATCGGCGGCGGAGATGAACAGTTGGCCGCGGAATATATCAAAAGGTATGTCACCAAACCCGTCGTGGCGTTCATTGCCGGACGTACCGCCCCTGCCGGAAAGCGTATGGGGCATGCCGGGGCCATTATTTCTTCAGGGGATTCCACGGCTGAGGCTAAAATGCAGATGCTGCGCGACGCGGGTGTTATTGTCGTAGATTTCCCCGATGAGATCCCTCAAGCTTTAGCTGCCCGATTAAAATGACGCCAACGAAATGTTGGCGTCATCCTGAGCCAACAGGCGAAGGATCTATTAATGAGCACCAATCCTTTTTCATTATCAAAAGTCAAACATGTGATCGCTATCTCCTCTTGCAAAGGCGGTGTGGGCAAATCAACTTGTGCCTGTGCGCTGGCCTTGGAATTTGCCCAGCGCGGTCTTAAGACCGGTTTGTTGGACGCGGATATTTATGGACCGTCCTTGCCTTCGCTTTTCCAGCTGCAGGATGCGCAGGTTTTGACCAATGAATTCAAGATGATTTCGCCTGTTGATTATAAGGGACTTAAAGTCATGTCCTTTGGGTTTTTATTGGGTGACGCCCCGGCGGTAATGCGCGGTCCCATTGTCACACGTTATATCCAGCAATTATTGTTCCAGACAGATTGGGGTGAATTGGACTTTCTGATCGTCGACATGCCGCCCGGGACCGGGGACGTTCAGCTGACCATCACCCAGTCGATCAAATTGACCGGGGCGGTGATCGTCACTACCCATCACAGCCTTTCTTTGGTTGATACGGCCCGCGGGATATTGATGTTTGAAAAGGTCAAGGTGCCGATCCTGGGTGTTATCGAGAACATGGCTTATTTTACAGCGCCGGATACGGGCAAAAAATATTATATTTTTGGGGAACAAAAAGCAGGGGCTTTATCCAAGCGATTTGGGGTCAAGACCTTAGTCGAGATCCCTGTCATGGAACAACTCTCCGGCGATATGCGTTCCTATCAGGCCAATAAGTATATCCAGCTGGCGGCCGACGAATTATTAGAGGCTGTCGGGAAAATGGAATCTTCCCAATCCAATTTAAAAGATGCCGGCTATCGTGACGGCCGCGTGGTGTTAGTTTTTAGCGACGGGCGCGAGATATCCGCCAAGGCCTTTGACCTTCGTGCCAACTGCCAATGTGCGGTTTGTGTGTCGGAGGTGACCGGCCAGCGCCTGGTGGATACTAAAAAGATCCCCGCGGACATTAATCCGGTCGAGATCTTACCTTTAGGGAATTATGCCGTCGGTATTTCCTGGAGCGACGGACATTCATCAGGGATATATCCCTATAACATGTTTGCTTAAATTTTTTTACAACTTGTTAATGTGTTAATGAAAGAAAGCGAGTGAAGATCATATGCCATATTATTTGATCCCTATTCTAATTCTACTGGTAGCTTTTTCAATCAGGATCATCCAGCAATATGAAACCGGTGTTGTGTTCCAACTGGGAAAATATTCCAGGACGCTTCAGCCGGGATTGAATTTTATCATTCCTATTATTGAATTTGCCAGGGTGGTGGATATGAGGGTCTTGACCAATGATATCCCCAAGCAGCAGGCCATCACCAAGGACAATGTGCCGGTGTCGATCAATGGCGTTGTTTATTTTCAGGTAGTCGATGCCCAAATAGCGGTGATCAAGGTCCAGAATTATTTGTACGCGGTTTCGCAATATGCCCAGGCGGCATTGCGGGACGTGGTGGGCGGCATGAGCTTTGATGATCTGTTGGCAGAACGCCAAAAGATCGGCGATGAAATTGAAGAGATCATCCAAAAACAAGCAGGCAACTGGGGCTTAAATGTATCCGCGATCAAGATCCTGGATGTGGATGTGCCTCAAGAATTAAAGGAAATGATGTCACGGCAGGCTTCCGCGGAGAGGGAAAAAAGGGCCACGATCACTAAGGCAGAAGGGGATAAAATGGCTGCATTTAACCTCGCGGCAGCTGCAAAAACAATGACCGAATCCCCGGGGGCCATGCAATTGAGGATACTCCAAACGATAGACGGCCTTGGTTCATCGCCATCTAAAACCGTGGTCTTTGCCCTGCCGGTAGAGACATTGGGATCGCTCGGGGGGCTGGTTAAGTTGCTTGAGCCAAAAACGGAATAAGCGCATAAGGCCAAGAGGGTGTATTAAATTATGAAAAAAACTAAACAATTAAAGAACATTTTTATTTCTGCCATCCATCAAAACGCCGGCAAGACGACCTTGGCCTTGGGACTTTTTAAGAATTTCCAGGAGCGCAAGATCAAGACGGCTTTTATGAAACCCGTAGGCCAGGAAACTGTCACCTACGAAGAAAATAGCATTGATAAAGATACTTATTTGATCGGGGAAGTATACCATTGCAAAAAGCATATCAAGGACATGAGCCCTATCACTATCGGCCAGGGTTATACGGAAAAATACATCCTTGAGCCTGAAAAACAACGCTTGCATGACAAGATCCTTAAATCTTTTCAAACGATCACCCGCGGCAAGGACGCCATCATTGTCGAGGGCACTGGGCACGCGGCCGTGGGATCGGTGATCGATTGCTCTAACGCTGATGTGGCGGCTTTATTGGGAAGCAAGGCCATCATTGTTTCCGGCGGCGGGATCGGGCGGGCCATTGATGAGATCATGCTTAATAAAGCCTTGTTTGACCAATGCAATGTTCCGGTCCTGGGTGTTATTATCAATAAGGTGATCCCGGCTAAAATAGATAAGATCAAAAGCATTGTAAGAAAGGGCCTGGACCGGAAAGGCATCCGGCTTTTGGGTGTCATCCCGGAGATGGACCTGTTAAGTGCGCCTACGGTCGAACAGATCAGGGAACGCCTGGACTTAAAGGTGTTTTCAGGCGAGGAAAATTTACGCACCCGGGTTTATGATGCCATTGTCGCGGCCATGGAACCGTATAATATGATCGGCCATTTACGCGATGGGGCCCTGGTCATCACGTCCGGGGACAGGGTGGATAATATGCTGGTGGCCGTATCTTCTTATTTGCTTCAGCAGGGGCGCGCGGTCAAGGTGGCCGGCCTTATTTTGACCGGGGGTTTGACACCGGATCATAAGATCGCGGGACTTCTCAAGGATAGCCGCATCCCGGTGCTGTACTCAGACCAGGATACCTATACCATTGCCGCGGCCATCGAGAACATGACCCCTAAGATCCAGAAAACGGACCGCGACAAGATCCGTGAGGCCAGGCGTTTGGTCAAGGATTATGTGAACGTGGACATGATCCTGGATAATTTGTAAGCCACTTCGAAACACACAAAGGCCCAATTTCTTCGGTTTCGTAAGGTTTTCTTATTGGGGAAACATTCTTGACTAATTTGTCTTCCTAAATTAAAGTATTTTAGCCTGTTTTATTGCTTATTAAAGAATGCGATCATCCCAACATGTTAGAATACATAGCAGTCATATTTGCTTTTCTATTTGCCCTGGCGCTGGCCGCGCTTTTGCTTACCATCCCTAAGTTTCTAAGCCCTAAATTCCCAAGTGCTGAAAAATCCAAACCTTTTGAGTGCGGCAAGGAGCCTTTTTCCTTACCCGGCGGGAACATGCCTATCCATTTTTATATCGTGGCCATGCTTTTTATTGTTTTTGACGTCGAGTTAGTATTTCTTTTTCCCTGGGCGGTTGTTTTCAGGAAGCTGGGGCTTTTTGGCTTATCAGAGATGGCTGTTTTTATGGGTTTTGTGGTCCTGGGGTTCTTCTATGTCTTGAAGAAACGGGCCTTAGAATGGGAGTAATTTAATGTCGTTCATGAGCTCTCCAACCAATTTTTTTACCTCAAAATTAAATGACGCCCTGGGCTGGGCGCGCAAGTTTTCCATCTTCCAGTATCCCTTTGTCACAGCCTGCTGTGGGATGGAATATATGTCGACGAATGCTTCTCACTATGACCAGGACCGCTTTGGGGCCGGTTTTCCGCGATTTTCGCCAAGGCAGTCGGATGTTCTATTTGTGGTGGGGACGATCAGCCACAAAATGGCCCCTGTTCTAAAGACAGTCTTTGACCAGATGTGTGAACCCAAATGGGTAGTGGCCTTTGGTGTCTGCACCTGCACCGGCGGGTTTTACGATAATTATTCAACCGTGATGGGTATTGATACCATTATCCCGGTTGATATTTATATACCGGGATGCCCGCCGCGGCCTGAGAATGTCCTTGATGGATTGATGAAACTCCAGGACAAGATCCAAAAAGGGGAACAATCCAGGACATTGTATGATCCCCGGACAAAGATCGGCCGGCCGAAGGAACTTCAAGGCGGCTACACGATCGAGGGGCATATTAAACATATTGAATCCACGCCCACGATATGAACCCCCAGCAACGCTATCCAGGGAACAGGGAATATTCATGACACCCTTGCAGAAAGTCCAAGAGCAGTTTTCCGACCAGATCATCGAGTCCCATGCCTTCAGGGGCGATGAGACGGCCGTTATTCGTCCCAACAGTCTTCGGGCTGTTGCCGAATTTTTGAAAACAAGGCCGGAGTTGGATTTTAATTTCCTGATGGACCTGACTGCGGTGGATTATCTGTTTTTTGCAGGTGGACGGATCCAGAAAGAATTCCGCTTTGAAGTGGTCTACCATTTCTTTTCCCTTAAATGCAATCATCGCTTACGCATCAAGGTCCCGGTTGATGAGAAAAATCCCGAGGTGGATTCGCTCGTCGATTTCTGGGCTTCCGCGGATTGGTATGAACGGGAAGTCTGGGACATGTACGGTATTAAATTCAAAGGGCATCCTAATTTAAAGCGCATTTTGATGTATGAAGAGTTTCAGGGGCATGCCTTGCGCAAAGATTATCCTGTTAATAAACGTCAACCGTTGATCGGACCGGCAAACTAATGACCCAAACGCGTTCCATGTTATTGAATGTAGGCCCTTCGCACCCGGCGATGCACGGCGTCATCCGTTTGGTGATGGAATTGGACGGTGAGAAGATCAAGGGGGTAGATGTTGAGATCGGGTATCTTCACCGGGCCTTTGAGAAGATGTGCGAGACGGTGATGTACGCCCAGTGCTTTCCGTATACGGACCGTTTGAATTATGTTTCTCCGTTGATCAATAATGTAGGCTTTGCGTTAGGGGTTGAAAAATTATTAGGGATCGAAATCCCTGAACGCGCCAAATATATCCGTGTGATCATGAGCGAGATCTCGAGAGTCACTGACCATTTGACCTGCATCGGCGCATCAGCCATGGAGTTGGGGGCCTTATCCGTATTTTTGTATATGATCAAGGCCCGCGAATTTCTTTATGAGTTAGTCGAGGAGATCACCGGGGCTAGGCTTACGATCTCCTATGTGCGTATCGGCGGTGTCAAGGCAGATCTGACCGCAGGTTTTGTGGACAAGGCTTTTAAAAAGATCGCGGATGTACGCAAGGTGCTTATTGAAACAGATGAGCTATTGACCCGCAACCGTATTTTCTTTGACCGCATGAAGGATATCGGGACGATTTCTGCCGAAGACGCGATCTCTTACGGGATCACCGGGCCGTTTTTAAGGTCAACCGGAGTGGCCTATGATGTGCGCAAATCCAATCCGTACCTTATTTATGACCGTCTTGATTTTGAAGTCCCTGTCGGCACCAAAGGGGACAATCTGGACCGTTATTTTGTGCGCATGGCCGAGGCTGAACAATCGTTGAGGATTATTGAGCAGTGTTTCCAGCAGATCCCCGATGGCGCTATTGCCGCGGATCTGACCGGATGTGTCATCCCGGCCGCCCAGATGGTGGACAGTGCCAAGATGGGCCAGACGCAGGAATTAATTGAAGATGAGGTCACGCTCGACCCAACATTGCAGGGAAGCACCAGGAAGTATCATGATGCTATCAATGCGAATAAAAAAGATGTGGTGCTGCCGGCCAAAGAAAACACCTATGGCAATATCGAAGGCCTGATGAACCATTTTAAATTAGTAATGTACGGCCATGGCATTCATCCTCCGGTGGGTGAAGTGTATTTCCCGGTGGAAGGGGCCAATGGGGAACTGGGATTTTATATTGTTTCCGACGGACGGGACCAGCCATGGCGGGTGCGTGTTCATCCGCCGTGTTTTCCGATCATGGCGGCTTTGCCGAAATGTCTGATCGGCAGCATGATGGCGGATTTGGTGCCGACTTTTGGTTCGGTCAACATGATCGCCGGGGAATTGGATCGATAATGTTTAGCGCGGAATACCTTAAAGAACTCGACAAGATCACGGCCAAGTATGAGCAAAAGCGCGCGGCCCTTTTGCCTTTGCTTCATTGTGTCCAGGAGAAGGAAGGGCTGATAACGCCTCAGACAGAGGCGAACATGGCCGAGTATTTGGGCGTGCCGGTCGTTCATGTCCATGAAGTGGTTTCTTTTTACCATTTATTTCACCAACAAAGAATCGGCAAATACCATTTTTCCGTTTGCCAGACCACGGCGTGCGCGTTGCGGGGTTCGGAAGATGTCATCGCGTATATTAAAGAACGGCTGGACCTGAAACCCGGCGAAATTACCCCCGACGGTAAATTTAGCTTGAGTGTTGTCGAGTGCCTGGGGGCCTGTGAGATGGCGCCGGTGATGCAGGGCAATAAAGAGTACAAAGGCTTTTTGGACAAGCAGAGGATCGATGAGATCATTGAGAAAAATAAGTAGCAGTTGTTGTGGATTCCCGCTTACGGTCGGGTTAACCGACACTCGCAGTTGCTCGCGGGAATGACATTAGAAGTTTTTGTTATGGAAAAAATAGTTTCACGTCATTTTGGATTGGTAGATTCGCACCGCCTGATCAATTATCTGAAAGATAATGGTTATCAGGCGGCGCGCAAGGCCTTGACCCAAATGACGCCGCCACAAGTGATCGATGAGGTCAAGAAATCTAATCTCAGAGGGCTTGGAGGGGCCGGTTTTCCGGCGGGCACCAAATGGAGCTTTATCCCGCAAGCCAATCCCAAGCCCAAATATCTGGTCATCAATGCCGACGAAGGGGAACCCGGGACGTTCAAGGACAAATATATCCTTGAACAAGACCCGCATGGTTTGATCGAAGGGATCATTATCACGTGTTTTGCGATCAACAGCCATAAGGCCTATGTGTATATCCGCGGGGAATATGTGAATGCATTACAGATCATGCAGGGCGCGGTTGATGAGGCCTACAGGGCGGGATTTTTAGGCAAGGGTATCTTTGGGACAGGTTTTGATATTGATATCGTGGTCCATCCAGGTGCCGGGGCGTATATTTGCGGTGAAGAAACAGCTTTGTTGGAATCACTTGAAGGAAAAAAAGGTTTTCCGCGCTTAAAACCGCCATTTCCGGCGGTGGTCGGCCTGTTCGGCTGTCCAACAGTCATTAATAACGTGGAAACTATTTCCTGTGTCCCGCCCATCATCAACAAAGGGGCGGAGTGGTTTGCCAAATTGGGATGTGAGAAAAACGGCGGCAATCGATTGTTTTGTGTCAGCGGCCATGTGGCCCGGCCCGGCGTGTATGAACTCCCCAACGGCACGACCTTGCGTGAGATCATCTACGATCATGCCGGAGGGATCCCTAACGGACGTAAACTTAAAGCAGTGATCCCCGGCGGGATATCAGCGCCGATCCTGACACCGGACCAATTAGATGTGAAAATGGATTTCGATTCCCTAAAAGCGATCGGTTCCATGGCAGGCTCAGGCGGGATCATCGTCATGGACGATACGACGGACATGGTCTGGGCGGCCATGATCGCGGCCAGATTTTTTGCGCATGAATCCTGCGGCCAGTGTTCTCCCTGCCGTGAGGGCAGCGGCTGGGTGTATCGCAATGTGAAGAGGATCTATGAAGGCCATGCAAGGCCGCATGACCTAAACAATTTGCCGGGTATTGTGAACAATATCGGCGGCAATACGATCTGTGCATTTGGGGACGCGGTGTCCATGTCAGTGGGCAGTTACGTCAGTAAATTTCGCAGTGAATTTGAGGATAAGATCAAAGGCCGGGTATGCCAAACGTAAGCATTGATGGGAAACACATAGAAGTCCCTGCGGGGACAACGATCATTCAGGCCGCGGATAAACTGGGGATCACCATCCCTCGTTACTGTTATCATCCGGCCCTGCCGGTGTCGGGCAATTGCCGTATTTGCATGGTGGAGGTTGAAAAACAATCCAAGATGCAGATCGCCTGTTACACACCGGTAACCGACGGCATGGTGGTCAAGACAAACTCGCCTAAGGTCGTTGAGGTCCGCAAAACCGTGTTGGAATTCTTGCTTGTCAATCATCCGGTGGATTGCCCGGTCTGCGACCAGGCAGGGGAATGCAAACTGCAGGATTATTATATGGAGCATGGCCAATACGACAGCCGATTGGCTGATGTGAAGGTCAAAAAAGAAAAGAAAGCTTTTTCGATCGGCCCCACCGTGATGCTTGACCAGGAGCGCTGTATCCTTTGCACGCGCTGTGTCCGTTTTGCCGACCATATCACCAAAACCAGCGAGTTCGGCGTATTTAGCCGCGGGGACCATTCTCAGTTGGATGTGTATCCGGGCAAGCAATTGGACAATAATTATTCCGGCAATGTTGTTGATATCTGTCCGGTGGGCGCATTGACAGACAAAGATTTCCGTTTTAAATGCCGGGTATGGTATTTGGCGCAAACAAAGTCAGTTTGCCCTGGCTGCAGCCAGGGATGCAATATCACGGTTGAATGGGACAAGATGCGCCCGCATCAGTTTAAGTCGGCACGGGTGATGCGTCTTAAGCCCCGCCATAATCCTGAGGTCAATGATTATTGGATCTGCGACAAGGGACGCTATAATTATCATTTTATCGATGAGAACAGGATCCATCATCCCCAGCTTAAGGATGAGATTATCGCCTGGGACAAGGCTATTGATACAATTGTTACAGTGATCAAAGGGTTCAAAGACACTAAACGCACTAACAGGATCGGTGTTTTGGCCTCTGCCCAATTGACCAATGAAGACCTATTTGTTATCCGCAAGCTTTTTAAAGACACCCTTCCCGGTACGTACATTGATTTTAAAGTGCCCCAAAAACAGGGAGACAGCGATGATTTCCTGATGAAAGCGGACAAAAATCCCAATACCGCAGGCGCCATGAAGGTCCTTGAGATCAATGGGGAGGCTAACCAGATCATCCAAAAGGCCAAGCAGGGTGAGATCGATCTTTTATATGTCTTTGGCCATGATCTGATCACCCTTTATGGCAAAGACACGGTCAAAGAGATCGCTAATAAAGTGAAGCTCATTGTTTTTCAGGGCAGTAATATCAATGAGACTTGCTCCTATGCCCATTTAAATCTGCCCAGCAGTGTTTACGCGGAAAAAGAAGGGACCTTTACCAATTGCCAACAAAAGGTCCAGCGCATCTGGCCGGCGTTTTTGCCGATGGCAGAATCCAAAGGTGATTGGGAAATTATGGCTATGCTAAGCGCCAAATTAGGCGCGGCCATGCCCTATAAACATGCTCAAGATATTTTTAAAGATATAGCGGCAACGGTCCCGTCATTTGCCGAAATGACCTATGATAAGATCTCTGATAAAGGAATGGTCCTAAAAGGCTGATATGATGACTGATATCCTGATCAAATTCATTTTAAGCGCCGGCACTTTGTTTATTATGTTTAACATCGCCGGACTTTTGACCTGGGTTGAGCGCAAGCAAAGCGCTGTGATGCAAGACCGCATCGGGGCCAATCGAGCGTCCATTTTTGGTTTTAAGGCCATGGGCCTTTTCCATGCTATTGCCGACGTGCTTAAGATGCTTAGTAAAGAAGAATTCATGCCTGAGGGGGCCAATAAATTTTTGTTCAATTTGGCCCCTTATTTATCCGTCATCTTTGCGCTTGTTGGTTTTGCGGCCATCCCCATTGGTGGCGCCTTGGTGATGAACGGGCATGTGATCGAGCTGCAGGCGGCTAACCTTAATATCGCGCTTATTTTTATCTTTGCCATGATGTCCATGGGCGTTTATGGGGTTGTCCTGGCTGGTTTTTCTTCCAATAATAATTACGCGTTTTTAGGCGGGATGCGCGGGGCGGCACAGATGATCGCCTACGAGATTACCATGGGGGCTGCCATCATGGGGGTCATCATGGTGTTTAATACGCTCGACCTTCAGGCCCTGGACCGCGCGCAAGGCGCCACTATGTTTGGCGGCTGGCTTCCTAAATGGGGGGTCTTTGTCCAGCCTTTGGCGTTCTTTTTATTTTTGACCGCGGCCACCGCAGAGACCAAACGCACACCATTTGACCTTCCCGAGGGGGAATCAGAGATCATCGGGTATTTTGTGGAATACAGCGGCATGAAATTCGGGATGTTCTTTTTAGCGGACCTGGTTGAAACCGTGCTGGTCTCGGCCTTGATGACGACCTTGTTTTTTGGGGGATGGCAGGTGCCGTATCTGCATGCGGATGGATTTTATTTCCCATGGGGTGCTCATGTGGCCATGACTAATTTGCCGGTGGTACTTTTAGGGATATTGTCTTTCTTTACCAAGGTCGCTTTCTTTATCTGGGTCTTGATGGCGGTGCGCTGGACGCTGCCGCGATTCCGCTATGATCAACTGATGAATTTAGGATGGAAAATATTGTTACCGGTGTCCTTGCTTAATATTGCCATCACCGCGATCGTGATAACTCTTTTAGGATAAATATGGATAACACCACGGAAAAACGCCGTCAGGAATTGGAAAAATATTTTGATCCCAAAGGCCCTTTTGCCGCCATGCGCGTCTCTCAGATGAAGCGCGCCTGGAAACAAAGCAACCGCCGGGAATTGAATTCTTGGGAGAACACCTATCTGCCGATGCTCTGGAGCGGATTGTATCTGACTTCGAAACATTTCTTTTATAATGTGACCTTTCATATCCTGCATTTGTTCGGTCTCTGCAAGAATATCAAGGGAGCGGTCACCTATCAATATCCGGAAATGCCCAGGCCTTTATCGTCACGGCTGCGGACCCGCCATCGCTTGACCAAACGTGAAGACGGATCTCCCCGCTGTGTGGCTTGCATGATGTGTGAGACGGTCTGCCCGGCCAGGTGCATTGAGATCACCGCCGCCGAGCATCCAGACCCTAATATTGAAAAATATCCTTCCGAATTTATCCTGGACCTTGGCAAATGTGTGTATTGCGGCTTTTGTGTCGAAGTCTGCCCTGAGGATGCCATCCGCATGGACACCCAAAAGCTCAACATTGCCGAATACTCCCGCAATAGCATGATCTACAATAAAAAGCGTTTGATGGACGAATAATCAACGGGCGAACACAAGGTCCGCCCCTACGAATAAGATCAATCCTTTCAAAGAAACCGGAGTACATTGAATTTTGCTAAATTAAGGATTTAGAATGAGAAGCCCAAGGAAAATGAATGTGCTTATTTTGCTGGGAATGCTGTTGATCTCGGGCCATGCCTGGGGCCTGGAAACGGCCAAGGGGGATTTGGAAAAGGGCATTAATTTGGCCAAGAGCAACAAGCTTGAAGGGGCGATCACAGAATTTGCCAAGGCCATTAAAATGAACCCTAAATACGCCAGCGCCTATTTTAACCGTGGACAAGCGTATGGATTGATGGGCAAGATTGATAAGGCTATTTCTGATTACAGCAAGGCCATTGCCATCAAACCCGATTTTGAATCAGCTTATAATAACCGTTGCAATGCCTATATTACTAAAGGCAAAAATGACCTGGCTATTTTAGATTGTTCCAAGGCCATTGAACTTAAGCCTAAATCAACCTTTGCCTACCTAAACCGCGGACGAGCCTATAATAACAAAAAGATTTATGATAAAGCCATCATTGATTTTTCTGAGGTCACTGAGCTTAACCCTGCTATTGTTGAAGCGTATATCAATCGGGCAAGCGCATTTTTTGGTGAGGGCAATTATAAATCGGGGATGGAAGATATTCATCAAGCGAAATTGATCGGGGCCATCAAGGATCCCCGAGAGATCGAGAAGCTCCAGAAAGTTCATATTTGACGGCTATGATAGAATAGATAAGTGAGCTAAAAGGAGGGATTGATCATGGATTTCCGTAACGTTGATGAAAAATTATTGGATACGTATTCACAGACCGTAAGCGGTGTTTTTCAAAAGGCTTCTTCCGCGGTTGTTAATATTTTGGTCAAGAATCAGGGGCAGGGCAGCGGGTCAGGATTTGTTTTTACACCGGATGGCTACATCATCACCAACAGCCACGTGGTCCATGAAGCCCGGCACATTGAAGTTTGTTTTGTGGATGGTCGCCGCATTGAAGCCCAATTGATAGGGGATGATCCGCACACAGACCTTGCTGTCATCCACGTCGGCTTGCATGACCTGAACTTCTTGCCATTAGGCGATTCCAGCCGTTTGCGCGTAGGTCAGATCGCTATTGCCATCGGGAATCCCTATAGTTTTCAATGCACGCTTACAGCAGGGGTGATCAGCGCTTTGGGGCGTTCCATGCGCTCGCAATCCGGGCGGTTGATCGAAGAGATCATCCAGACTGACGCGGCCCTTAATCCCGGCAACTCAGGCGGCCCGTTGCTCAATAGCCAGAGCGAAGTGATAGGCGTCAATACCGCTGTGATCCTGCCGGCTCAGGGGCTGTGCTTTGCCATTCCGTCCAATACCGCCACATTTATTGCCACTGAACTGATGCGAAGCGGTCAGGTCCGCCGCGGGTTCATCGGGGTCATGGTCCAGAATGTCATCTTACCCAAGGGCATGGTGCATGTAGGTAAAACTCCTGTTGAATCAGGGGTAAGCATTACCGGTCTTGAACCAGGCAGTCCTGCAGAGCGTTTTGGTTTACGGGCAGGTGATGTGATCATTGGGATGGATGACCAAATGATCGCCTCCATTGATGATCTCCACAAGCTTTTGACCAAGGCTGTTGCAGGGCATGAGTATAAGCTGACGGTTATCCGTGATTTTGAAAAGATCATCGTCGCCATCGTGCCGCAAATTTAATTTTTTTTATGGATTCCCGCTTTCGCGGGAATGACGTAGAGTAATTTACACGCTTTATGGTATGTCACGAAAGTTCGAAAGTTAAATTAAGTTCCTGGCAGGATTATTTTTTGTGATAACATATTACCCATGAATAAAAAATTCCGGGAAGTGCTTAATGGCCTTGGGCTGGTTGCTGCCGCTGTCGCGATGATGGCCGTGGCCATTGCCTTCATTTATCTTTTTACCGCTGTTTTTCACACCAATACCAGATAACCCGCTAAATCCAGGGAAGTGCGCATGCATAAAAACCCGAAGACGATACTGTTGGTTGATGATAATCCGGTGGCGCAGAAAATGACGGAAAAGGCATTCATCAATGACGGCTATCAGGTGCTTTTAGCCTGGAACGAAGCAGAGTGTTTGAAGATCGCCAAAGCCCAAAAGCCTGACGCGATCCTGATGGACGTGATTTTCCCGGATGGCGATGGCCGGGAATTTGTCACCCGATTAAAGAATGACCCTGACACCAGAGATATCCCCATTGTTTTTGCAACCAACACCATTGACGTGAGGGACGATAAAGGGGATCTTATCATCATCATCGGCAATGAATCCTACCGCGCTTTTGCCAAGCCGCTGCATTACCCAAAATTATTAAGCACTGTCCGCAAAGAGATCAATCGTTCAAGGAATAATTAGAGATTGCTTCGCTGCGCTCGCAATGACGTGTTAATTTATAAGCGGGAAAGGTACATGCCCTGGACCGCGGTCATGGCCGCATCCAGGAATGGGCCTTGGAATATCCCGACAATGACGATGCCGAAGATGGCAAGGACCAGGAGCAGTTTAATACCTGCAGGGACAGCAATCGGGGAAGAGTTGTGAGGGCTGTCAACATAGATGCGTTTGGCGACCATCAAATAATAGTAAAGCGAAATAACAATATTGACCCCGGCGACCAAGGCCAGCCATAGATATCCTTTTTGAATTACCGCCATCAGTAAGGTGAATTTACCAAAGAACCCGGCCAAGGGCGGCATGCCCGCCAATGATACCAAAGCCAAAAGCAGGGTAAAAGCCAAAAGACCCGAACGTTTAACAAGACCGGCATAATCCGCGATCTCATCACTATGGGTGGCGATCGAAAAAACGATAATGACCAAGAACGCCGCAAGGTTCGTAAACAGATAACCCAATAAATAGAAATTGATTCCCGAAGCTCCTAAGGCAGTTCCTGCCGCAGCTCCCATCAACAGATAACCCGCGTGGCTGATGCTGGAATACCCCAACAGGCGTTTGATATTGGTTTGAAACATCGCCACCAAATTACCATAGGTCATGGTAATGGCTGAAAGGATCGCCAGACTCAAGCTCCATTGCTCATGCCAGGCGCCAAACACGCCGAAGAAAAGCCTGACCAGGACAATGAAGCCGGCGGCTTTGGACCCGACGGACAACAGGGCGGTCACCGGTGTCGGCGCTCCCTGGTACACATCAGCCACCCACATGTGAAAAGGCACCGCCCCGATCTTAAAACCAACAGCCGCAAAGATAAGGACCATGGCAAAAAGGGTCATCGGTGCCAGGGCATGAGTCAGGCTAAAAGCCTGGATCGCTGAAAAATTAGTGGAGTGGGTGACGCCGTAAAGGAAGCTTAACCCATAAAGGAAAAACCCGGAAGCCAATGAACCCAGGATCAAATATTTCATCCCTGCTTCAATGGAAAGCTTATCGCTTTTAAGATAGGCAGTCATAACATAGAGAGAGATGGTAAGTATTTCAATGGCAATGAACATCAATAGAAAATCCGCACTGGAAGCAATGAGGCACATCCCCAGAAGGGCGACCCATAACAACAAATAAAACTCATTGCGACGCTCTCCCAAAGATTTAAAGAATTCCTGGGTCATGGCAAAGACAAAGACCATGGCGATGAGGAAAAATCCTTTGAAGAACCATGCCAGAGAGTCCATGACGAACATGCCGCCAAAGGTGATGCCGCTAAGACTCCCTTGAGTAAGCCAGAAAATATTAAGACCAACAAGAGCGATAAAACTAAAGATCCCGATCCAGTCCCGTTCGACCTTACGCGGCAAGGCAATATCCACCACGATCAAGGACACCAGGACAATGCCGATCAGCGTTTCTAATGAAATTAAATTCCAATCAATAACGGGATACATAAGCTTTAATTATTGTAACTCCCCTAACCCCTCTTTATACAAAAGAGGGGGAATTTATTGGATACTTTCTACGATCGTCTTCGTACTTGAGGCGATATGGGTCAAGATGACAGCGGGTAAGCACCCGACTAATATTAATAAAGCTAACAATAAAGCATAAGGCAATTTGGCTGAAAGTGTTTGGGCATCTGTCAGGACGGCAAATTTAGGGTCAAGCGGCCCTTGGAACCCCAGACGGATCGCTTTAAGCAAATAGATGGCGGTGATCACAAGCCCGAAGATGGCAAAGACCGTAAGCCATCGGTATTGGTCCCAGGCGCCCAGAAGGACCAGGATCTCGGCGACAAAATTGGCAAATCCGGGAACACCGGCAGAGGCCAGGGCGGCCATCATAAAACACACACCGATAAAAGGCATGCATTTAAGAAGTCCGCCTAATTCATCTAAATTCCGGGTCTTGGTCTGGTCAACAACAAATCCTGTGAGGGCGAATGCCAGGGCCGCCATGATGCCGTGGGCAAACATCAGGTACACGACACCGTTAAGCCCGATCGTATTAAAGCAGGCTAATCCAAGCAAGATGTATCCCATGTGGCTGCAGCTGGAGTATCCTAAAATATATTTTAGATCACGCTGGGTGAGCGCAATGAAACCACAGTAAACAATATTGACAATGGCCAAGCCAGCAATGATAGGCATCCAGGCATGGGCTGCTTGCGGCATTAACTGGAGGGCAAAACGGATAATAGCGTAAGCCCCCATTTTTTTGAGAACACCGGCATGCAGCATACTGATGGCGGTGGGCGCTTCGGCATAACCCACCGGTGCCCAGGTATAAAAGGGCCAGAGGGTAAGGGTGATACCAAACCCAAGGACGATCAACGGGAAAATCCAGTTTTGCACGTCGATCGGCAGGGGATGGGCGGCTAATTGCTGTTGGATCTGTACTAAATCAAATGTCTGAAGACCGGTGGCAGAATACAGGGCCAATAGTCCGATCAGGGCAATGGAGGCGCCGGCCACCAGATACAAGGTCAGTTTCATGGCCGCGAATTCACGACGCTCGGATCCCCATATCGCGATCATTAAAAAGACCGGGACAGCAGCCACTTCATGAAAGAAATAGAAAAAGAAAATATCCAGGGACAAAAATGCGCCGTAGGTGCCGATGACCGTGATCAACAGAAGGATATAATATTCCTTAATGCGTTCCTTAATAGAGGCGGATACCAGGACTGCTGACATGGAAGCTGCCCCCAAGAGCAGTAGCATCAATGAATTGATACCGTCAACACCCAGATGATAGGAAATGCCAAAGGGCACGACCCAGGGAATATTCTGGACAAATTGAAAGCCGCCGGCCGCATGGTCGTAAGCCGCGTATACCCA
Source organism: uncultured Planctomycetales bacterium (assembly GCA_964487685.1). Classification (GTDB taxonomy): domain Bacteria; phylum Omnitrophota; class Gorgyraeia; order Zapsychrales; family Fredricksoniimonadaceae; genus JABDGZ01. Next base: position 43,511 of record CAZASA010000003.1, on the reverse strand, counting down.
GATGGAGAGGATAAAAGGAAGAAGCACGGCAAAATTTGATATACGACGGATCAAGGCCGTTGAATGCGCCGGCACCAGGCACAGAAGGCCTAATCCCAGCAAGGGCAGTAAAAGGATCCAGGAAAGATTAGGTGTTATCATAAATGAGCCACTTGAGAATTAATTCTGTTATGGATTCCCGCTTTCGCGGGAATGACATATAATTAATGCACCCGCATCAAAAAAAGAAATAGCAAAATAGCTCCCAGGATAAAGATCAAGGCATAGAACTGGACCAGGCCGTTTTGTAAATAACGGAAGGTCTTGCCGCTATTTCGGGCCAGGTTGGTCAGCCCGCCAACACAGTAACGGACAATGAATTCTTTTTCAAATTTAGCTAAAAGAACAGCCATGGTTTGCTGGATCGTATCCACATACCAGGTGTAAACAATATCGAAATAAAATTTATTTCTCAAAACAGCATGGAAGCCGCCAAGCATTTTTACTAATGGATCGTTTGAAGTGCGCTTGCCGTAAATAACATAGGAAAAGACAAGCCCTAGAACAGCGATCGCTGAAGATATGATGGCGACCTTCATGTTCAATGCTTCAGAGGCTTGGGCAGGAAAAATCAGTTGAGGGATACCGATAAATCCTCCGATGGCCGAAAGGATGGCCAGGAAGACCAAGGGCAGTGTCATCACCAACGGGGATTCATGGATATCATGAGCTTCCGGGCCGTGATGCAAGGCCGCCGGAGTGCCCCAGAATACTACCCAAAACAAACGACCCATATAAAAAGCGGTCAATCCGCTGGCTAAAGCGGCGATCAGATAAAGCACGGTGTTATTCTCAAAAGCAAGGGCCAGGATCGCATCCTTGCTCCAAAATCCGCTTAACGGGAAAATGCCGCAAAGGGCCAGGGTCCCGATAAGAAAGGTTATTCCGGTGATGGGCATTTTCTTTAAGAGGCCTTGCATCTTCCAGATATTTTGTTCATGGTGAAGGGCATAGATCACAGAGCCGGCGCCGAGGAACAGCAGGGCTTTAAAAAAGGCATGCGTGGTCAGGTGATACATCCCCTGCATAGGGCCGCCCAAGCCTAAGGCCATGACCATTAAACCTAATTGGCTAAGCGTTGAATAGGCCAGGATCCTTTTAATATCATCTTCAGCAACGGCGAGTATGGCCGCCATGAGGGCCGTGACGGCCCCGGTGTACGCGATAAAACTTAAGGTCGTGGCTGAGGGTTCAAAAATAAAAAAGGAGCGGGCCAACAGGTAAATACCGGCGGCCACCATGGTTGCGGCATGGATCAGGGCGCTGACCGGGGTGGGGCCTTCCATGGCATCGATCAGCCAAACATGTAAAGGGACCTGGGCAGATTTGCCGATGACCCCGCAGAATAACAAGAGACCGACTATCGTCAGTAAATGAGGATCAATATGAGGGATGACGCTGGTCAGGTCAGTGAAAAGGAAGCTACGGCCATTGCCGATATCCGATAGGCTCCACAATAAAATGATCCCGCAAAGAAAACCAAAATCAGATAAACGGTTGACCAAAAAGGCTTTGACTCCCGCGTCGGCGGCAGAAGGCTTGGCATACCAGAAGCCGATCAACAGATAGGAGCTTAAACCGACCAGCTCCCAAAATATGAATAGCTGAATAAAATTATTGGAAAGCACAATGCCTATCATTGAGAAGGCAAAAAGGCTTAATTCCGCGAAGAACCGGGGGGCACAGGGATCCTCATCCATATAGCCGCGTGAATAAATAAAAATAGCAGAGCCGACCCCGGTAACGATCAATAACATCATGATGGCCAGCGGGTTTATTAAAAACCCGAAGTTAATGGTCAAGGCATCGATGTTAATCCAGGTCAAGGATTGCTGAAATTCGGCCGGAGGGTTGGAGTGGAATATTTGAGCAAAGACCAAACAGCTGCAAATAAAAGAACTTAGGATGCCCGCGATGGCAATGAGCGAGCTGTAAGTTTTATTATTAAGGAAGAAAAGAGTGATAAGAACGCAGGCAACGAGCGGCGCAAAAAAGGCTATCCAAACCAAGTGGGCGCTTACCATTTCATTGTCCTTAATTCATCAGCCTGGATCGTTGATAAACGCCGGTACATCAATACAATGATGGCAAGCCCGATAGCAACCTCTGCCGCGGCAACGAGGATGACGAAAAAGACGATCAACTGTCCCGCGTAATCGCCGTTATATTTTGAAAAGGACACAAAGGAAAGGTTGGACGCGGCCAACAAAAGTTCCAGCGACAAAAGCACCTTGAGTACACTGCGGCTGGTCATGACACCTACCAGTCCAATGGAAAAGATAATGCCGCTTAAACTCAAATAATAGCCTAGTGCGATCATAAGGTTTCTAAGTCCTTGCCGGTGCTCAACGCCCCTTGCGCCAGGGAAACGATCCCGAAGATCGCGATCAATAATAATAGAGAAGTCAGTTCAAAAGGCAGTAAGTATTGTGTAAAAAGGACCATGCCGATAATCTCGATGGTCCCGCGGATGGAAGAAGGTTCCATTGTTTGGGCCTGGATGAAACTCCGGACAGCTAAATAAAAAGAAGAGGCATACATCAATCCGACCACCGTGCCCCATAAGCGAAAACGGCTTTGCTTAACCTGGTCGAGTTTAATGGCATTAAGGTTCAGGCACATCACCACAAAAAGGAAGAAGACAAGTACGGCACCCGCATAAACCAGCAGCAGGACCATGCCAACAAAAAAGGCCTCAAGAAGCACAAAAAGACACGATAACGCAAAAATAGCGACGACCAGGGCCAGGACATTGTAAAGGGGGTTGCGGGCAAGCACGACAGTGAGGCTTGCCAGGACCAGGGTTAAAGCGAAAAGATAGAAGAAAATATGAGACATACGTGTCCTCTAATCATAGAAATAAAAGTAATATTGTCAAGAGGATAGTGCTATGGTATTGTATTCAAATCACAATAACGATTTAGGAAATCCTATGGCAGGCCGTTTGTTTAATAGAAGCATTAAGGTAACGGCACATATCTGGCAACATTTGAAATAGTAAGTTTATGGCAGAACGCACCAAAAATAAAAAGCTAAGTGTGACATCCAACCAAGAGCTGCAGATCTTGCGCAATGTGGTTGATATCGCCTCATCCGAGCTTGATTTGAACCTGACGCTGCAGTTGATCGTTAAGATCGTCACCGAAATGACGGACGCGGACTCTGTTTTTATCTATCTTTTTGATGAGAGCAAACAGAATTTGGTTTTGATGGCGTCCAAAACCGCGCATAAAAAAGAACTGGGCAATGTGGTCTTGAAGACCGGGGAAGGGATCACCGGCTGGGTGGCCCGGGAAAATAAGACAGTGGCTATCAAGGCCCGCGCCTACCGCGACCCGCGCTTTAAAAGTTTCGATGTGCTCCCTGAAGACCGATACGAAGCGTTCTTGTCAGTACCCGTCATCTATAAAGGCAAGGCCATCGGGGTCGTTAATGTCCAGCATAAAAGCCAGCAGGATTATTCGACGGAGACGGTCAATTTGATCGAAATGATCGCCAAGCAGGTCGGGGGTATCATTGAACATGCCAGGCTGTTTGAGGAAACAAAGAAGAAAGCCCTGCAATTCGATTCCTTGATCAAGGTCAGCCGTTCGATCACGAGCGAGGATTATTTAGAAGAGATCCTGGACTTGATCGTGGTGGTCACCGCTGAAATGCTAAATTCAAAAATTTGTTCCATCATGCTCCTGGATGATAAGGGCCTGGAGCTTTCGATCAAGGCCACGCAATCGTTAAGCTCGGAATATAAATTAAAACCCAATATCAAGGTACAGAACAGTTTGACCGGTTCTGTGATCACCTCCAAAAAACCGGCCATGGTCTATGATGTCAGTAAAGATGAAAAATATGCTTACCGTGACCTGGCCCTGAAAGAAGGCCTGACTTCCATGGTGGCGGTGCCCATGATCGCCAAAGGCAAGGCCATCGGGGTCATTAACGTGTATACCAAACAGCCGCACCATTTTGAAGAGCAGGAAGTCGGCGTCCTTCAGATCGTCGCCAATCAGGCGGCGGTCGCGGTTGAGAATACCAAGTTGATGCACCAAGCCGTGGAAGCCAAGCAAGCCCTGGAAACCCGCAAGCTTGTGGAACGGGCCAAGGGGATCCTGATGAAGATGAACAATCTCTCCGAAGATGCCGCATTCCGATTGATCCACAAAAAAAGCATGGACACCTGCCGGTCGATGAAGGACATTGCTGAATCAGTTATCTTGATGGCTGAGCTTCGAACTGGGTGAGTGTCCGGCATGAGGACCAGAAGCCGGTGAAATAAAAGGGTGCCGCAGCCGCCAGTTTTTAGAAGCCCGTTGCAGGTCAAAAAAGGGAAGATCATCAGCTGTTTCAGGGATGTTGCCCCAGTTGTCATGGATCGGGACCTCATAGAGGCTCACCTGAGGGCTGTTTAATAAACATTTCGCTCTCCGCTGATCAAGCCACTGGGACATTAACGCTAATTCCGCCTTATCCGAAGGATTTTTATCCTCGGCCAGATTTTTACACAACGCAATATATTTTATGTGATAAGTTTGTAATAAACTTATCTCCGGTGTCCAGGGCCCTTTGGTCCGGTACAAATCATTCCTGTCAAAATAAACATCTAAATAATACATCGGCGCAAAAAAATGGCTGGGCAATATCAATAACCGGTTGCGGTCATCCACCCGGTGGTCAAGAACATCGGCCATCTGCCTAAAGACAGTGGCAGGTCTTTTGTCAATGACATCCCAATGGCAGGAAATATTAAAAATTGCGATGATGATCGCGAGCCCAAGGAATTTTTGGGCCACGCGCCATTCTTCAGGGAAATCAGCCGTCCTACGATCAGCCAAGGCCGCCAGTCCAACAATGATCAAGGGGACGATCGGCACCAACAAGCGATATAGCCAGCCCAAGACAACAAAACAATTGATCAATAAAAAAATAAGGACATACCCGCCCAGCAGAAACAGGTTGATCGGACGGGTGCTGCCAGGAGTTTTGAAAGAAGCTGGTCGTAACAAGGCAAAACAAAATACCCCTAAGAAAAGCAGGACAACGGGAAGAGTAATTATTGATAGTAGTCCCGCGAAACTGTAACTTAATTTCGAAAGGACATTGCCTTGCATCCCCTGGGTCGATTGCTGGTAATGGAGAAAAATCCGTCCGAGAAGACTTCCCGACGTCAGAAAAGCAAAGGCAATAAAAACACAGAGACACCCTGAACCGTAAATGAACAGACTGCTTAAGGTCGCGGATTTTTTTAGGCCCATCACGATCAAGACCGTCGCGAAGAAAGCCATGCCGACTAAAAGAGTGGGATGTACATTGCCGGCAAAAGCGATCAGAACGCCGGTCAAGAAAAGGAGCCCTTGGGGTTTTCGAGGGGAATTATAGTAGATCAAGAAAACATAGAATGCCCCCAGAAAAAAAGTTGTCGATGACAAATGAGGCAAGCCGTCGGCACAATTCTGAAGTATAAAAGGCAAAAAGGCGTAGATGACAGCGGCAGACAAAACAAATACCCGGCGCATGCCCAATTTAAAGCCGATCAGGACAAGCAAAATGATATTGATGATGTCGAGAAATGAGTTCAGGTATAAAAGATCGTAGTCATGAAAGCCCAGGAGGCCGATCGTAAGGCAGCTTAAAAAATGGTAGCCGGGTTTTGCCCAATAATTGACAAAATGATGGTCAAAGAACCATAGCTTTGAATTATTTGAGTAGATCAAGGCATCGCATTCGCCCAGGCCATGCCCGGCAAGATGATAAAAACGTGCCGCCGCCGCGGCCAAGATCACAAGTATAAAACTCATTTATTCAAGTCTCTGCGTAGACGTGCCAATTGATCTGCCAGCACCCCATTTAAGAAAACAACCAAGGATGAGATCAACAGGATGACGACGGTGCTCCGGATGGCCCCGGTAAATATCAATTGATAGACCGAAAACCCGATACCTCCCAACAAAAGCAGTCCTGCGATAGGGTTAAATATTTTTTGCGGGCTAAAGGTCATCACAATGCGCAGGATGATATGCAAGAACCTTAATCCATCCCGCCAGGGGTCGATCGAGCCTCTAGCGTGGCTGCGGCGGACAATGGTCGGCAGATCGACATATTTAACAAAATACCCCGAACAAAAAAAGGCCAGGGTGCTGGTCGAAGGATACGAATAGCGCAAGGGATAAAGATGGATGAATTTTAAAAAGATATTGCGCTTGACTGCCCTAAAACCTGAGGTCAGGTCTTTGATCTTATAGCCACTTATATTTTCGGCAAAGCGGTTGAGGATGATATTGCCGATGTTCCGGTGCCGGGCCGTTGAACATTGACTGGTACGGGCGCCTACAACCATATCATACTGCGGCAGGAAGGCCAAAAGTTGGGGAATGTCTTCGGGTTGATGTTGAAGGTCTGCATCCATGAACACGATCCATGCACGGGTGGCGCGTAATGCCCCGCTTTTGATCGAAGCCCCGTTACCGATATTGTAAGGATGCTCGAGGACGATCGCACCTGCTTCATGAGCCAAGAGGGCCGTGCTGTCTGTCGAACCATCGGAGACGACAATGACCTCAAGGTCCCGGGAGAGCTTGAAGATCCGTTCCACCAGCGGTTTAATGGTCTTTTCTTCATTGTAGGCAGGGATAACGACGGAGACTTGGGCGAAATTTTCCATTAATTCTCCTTGCTCGCAATAAAATTAAAAATATTGGCTGCCGCGATCGACAAACGCTTAATATCATTAAGGCCTGTGACCTGTGTCTTGAGGGACTTGATCCAGTAAGCGGGCCGGACATAGAATTTCCAATAGGCATAAAAGACCATGCGGCGAAGCTCTTCTTTCTTAAGGCTCGTGAAATGTTCATTGAACAGGCCCGAAACGTGCAGATGGGACAAGTCAGAGCTGCTGCCATCGCCGATCTGCGGATATTTTTCCCGGACCATCTCAAAAAGCGGCGTTCCCGGATACGGCGTGCATATGCCAAAGGTGGCGGTACTTGGGTCCAGGCGCAAGGCAAAGCGGATCGTCTCTTCAACGGTCTCTTTAGTGTCGCCGGGATTGCCCAGCATGATGTGCGCATGCGTCTTGACATTGTAGCGTCGGGCCAAGTCAAAAATATCTTTGGCCTCTTGTAAGCGGTAACCTTTTTTCATCCCATCCAGGATCTCCTGGCGGCCGGATTCAATCCCGAATTTGATCGTATGACAGCCTGCTAACTGGGCATGTTTAAGAGTATCCTCATCGAGCATATCAACACGGGCATTGGCGATCCAGGACACGTCTATTTTATGGGTGATTATATGATTAAAAATAGTCAGGTCCCGTTTTTTATTGATAAAAAAAGTATCATCACGGAAATAGATCTCCTTGATGCCTTTGTTCACATAATATTCGATCTCTTTGATGACACGTTGGGCGGATTGAAAGCGAACTGAAGTCCCGTGAAAGGTGGGAGCGGTACAGAACGTGCATTTGGCCGGACAGCCGCGGCTGGTGGAAGTGGTCATGTAGGGAGTGCGTTTGACAATGGGATTGAAATATTCAATGCCTTTGGGTAAAAGGTCCACGTCAGGAAAGGGCAATTGGTCCAGGTCATCGGCGTCCTCATGGTCCGCGTTGATCAGAACTCCGGAATCATTTTTATAACCAATACCTTTAAGACCGCTGTAGTCTTTTCCCTGGGCCATCAAAAGCATCAATTCTTTAATGATCCATTCAGGGTCATGTTTAATGATAATGTCGACGCCAGAATGGGCCAGGCAATAGCGGGGCATGAAGGTGGGGTGCGAACCAAAAAGCACGGTGGTCAAGCCGGCACGGCAGCGTTTCAACCCGAGCAGATAATTGGCGTCTTCCTGAAAGGTCATCGTTGAACTTGACATGATGACCACATGATAGTCCTTGATGCGCAGGGACATTTTATCCGACGGTATCTGCTGGGCTTGGGCATCCAGAAAATCCGCGTTGATACCTTCACGCCTTAGCAGGGAGGTTATCGTCATCAGGATAAACGGGGGTGTGCTTGCGCCGGCAATTCTCTTGCCGTTACACCAACATCCATAGACCACATCACGGATGATGTTCTTTGATTGTTGGGTCATGGGGTTTAAGACAAGTACTCTCATGAAATATTTAATCCCATTGCGGTTTAAACAACTCGTGCCATATCTGCAGCATCATCAAGGCCATCACTTTTTTGTGGCCTAACAATGGCGAGCGGTCTGCTTCTCGGACGATGGAGGCGATCTCTTGTTTATTCCAAAGGCCCGAATCAATGGCCGTATCGTTCAAATACCGGTCTACCAAGCTTTGGTATTTAGTATGATAAGCCCCTTGCAGGGGCATGACGAAGGCTTTTTTTCTTTTGCTGGGGACCCCCAGGTGCTGTTCATAAAATCGTCGCAGCAGATATTTCCCCTGACCGTCTTTTATTTTCAGAGCACAGGGTAGTTTGGCTTCAAACTCGACCAGGCGATGGTCTAAATACGGAACACGGCCCTCGATGGAATGGGCCATGGTCATCCGGTCCTGCTTATTGAGGATATTATCCGGCAGCCAATGCTTAAAGTCATGGATATAAATAGCGCGTAACGGATCTTTAGCGATGTTCAGGCGATTGACAAGGGGATCGTGATAGGCCTTTTTAGCTTCGTTGAGGCAATGCCGAAGTCCGGGCCCGTACAACCGGGCCCGTTCATCTTCAGAGAACAAGGAGCAAAAATGCTGATAAGCATGGCCCGGACGGTCGAGCAGGCTTAACAGTTCGGCCAATCGTCTACGACCGGCCATTCCCATCGAATGGGGATAGTTAAAAGCCCTGTCTAATAATTTTACCGGGATATATGGTATAAGATGGCCCAATGCACACCGCAATCCCCTTGGAACTCTTCGGGATAAGGAAAATCCAATCGCCAGGGATTCGTGATGAACATAACCCATCTGCCCCTCATCGGCACCTTCGCCGGTAAGTACGACTTTGACATGACGGCCGGCTTCCTTGCTTAAACAAAAATTCGGGACAAGAATGGTGTCACCGAAAGGTTCATCCATATGCCAGGTGATCTGGGGTAAAAAGTCCAGGGAATCAGGGGTGATCCTTACTTCATGATGGTCACATAAAAAGCGTTTGGCTGTCTGCCTTGCCGCGGCACTTTCATCGACGTCCATATCAAAACATGCCGTATAGGTCCGGATGGGAGCTTGCTTTAATCCAGCCATGACCGCGGCCACGCTTGTTGAATCCATGCCGCCGGATAAATAGACACCTAAGGGCACATCACTGATCAGGCGATAGCGTACTGAATCCGTCAATAACCCTTCAAATTGTTGATAGGCCTCATCGGGTCCCAGGGCCTCTTCATTTTGGGGCAGGTCCCAATATTTCCAAAACCGGGGCGCATCATCACCGGATTGGGTAAAAGCTTCGCCGGGCAGAAGTTTAAAGATATTCTTGAACATGGTGCCGCGGCCGGGCACATAACGGTAGGTCAAATATAGGTCCAGGGCAATCGGATTGACCCGTCGATCGACACAGGCTGTTTCCAATAAGGCCTTGATCTCCGAGGCAAAGAAAAAACCTTTGTCATTCTGCGTGTAATAGAAAGGCCTGATCCCCAGTCTGTCGCGCGCGCCAAAAAGCAGGTTGCGGCGGCGGTCAAAAATAACAAAAGCAAAATCTCCGTTTAAATGCGCCAGGCATTCTGTCCCAAAATGCTCGTAGGCACGCAATAATACTTCAGTGTCCGAGGAGGTCTTAAAGGCAAGGCCATGGGCCTGGAGGTTTTTTTTGAGCTCCAGGTAATTGTAAATTTCTCCGTTGAATACAAGGACGGTTTGCTCATCACGACTTAGCATTGGCTGATGGCCGTTTTTCAAGTCGATGATCGACAATCGCCGGTGCAGTAAGGCAACATCACCCAGACGGTAGATGCCGGCGTCATCAGGACCGCGATGGGCCAGGACCAAGCTCATTTTTTCCAAAGGCACAGGGTGCTTTGACCGATAGCCGCCGATTCCGCACATATGTTTTCACGCATCCAAGTTGTTAAACCGCAACATTATATACCATGGCACAAATATTTCATTGACAAAATTATTTTGAGGGGGTATATTTATTTTAGTTACAAGGGCAATGTTGTCCTCTTTTCGAGTGGAAGAGAGGATTTTTTATCCAGCAAGGAGAGGTTCTTATGATACAAGCCAGCAGTGTTAAAAGAACGACGGTCACCTCTCGGGTGCCAAAAAGCAGGGTTGAAACTCCTTCCGGGCAAACAAGTAAGACTAACGGGGACTTCAATCAAAAGGTTGCCCAAAAAGCGTATGAGCTTTATGTCGCACGCGGTTATAAGAACGGCCACGACGTGGAAGACTGGATCAAGGCAGAAAAAATTGTCAGGGGCCAACTGTAAGCAAAAAAATTCTTGACAAATATTGGTTTAGCGGATATATTTACATCGTAGTTTGAATTTAATATTTTCGGAGCGTTGACGTTCCGGAAAGTTACACGGGCAAAGTTAGTCCTCTTGGGGCAGTACTTAAACTGAGGGGATTTTTTATTTTATGGGCAATGAGGTCCGGTTTCTTATGCTATGACGCATAGAGAACCGGATTTTTTATTGCCTGCCAGCCGATGGGCTGGTCAAAAAAGGATCAACAAGACAAAGCCCCGCCTGGCCAGTCGGCCCATCGGCCACCGCTTATAGCGGGGCAAGCGGGGTCCAGATCGGAGAGGTACCATATGAGAATTACCCAATCCTCACCAATGATCAAAAACGCAGGAATCATGGCCTTACTTTGTGCTTTTGCCCAATTGGCATTAGCTATGGGGCTGTTTTGGGCTTTAAGAGAACATATTGTTTAACCAGTAATAAAATAGGAGGGTACACGTAATGGGAACAACACCAGCACCAGTATTCAACTCAGGAGATACGGCATGGGTCCTGACGTCTTCAGCCTTGGTTTTGGCGATGACGGCACCTGGACTGGCCCTATTTTACGGGGGTATGGTCAGGAGAAAAAACGTTCTAAGCATGTTGATGCAATGTTTTATGTGCTTGGCCATAGTCAGCGTGTTATGGGTCGTTTATGGGTATAGTTTGGCCTTCGGTCATAGTAAGGGTTTTTGGACCCCCTATATCGGCGGCTTGGATTGGGCCATGATGAAGGGGCTGAATCCGAATGGGCCGGCCTCAGAGTATGCCGGGACTATTCCGCATCAAGCATACATGATCTTTCAATGTATGTTCGCGGTCATCACACCTGCACTGGTCATTGGTTCTTTCGCTGAGCGGGTTAAATTTTCCGCATGGGTCTGGTTTACCGTGTTATGGTTGACCTTTGTGTATTGTCCTATTGCTCACATGGTCTGGGCCTCTGACGGCCTGGCTGGACATCAATGGGGAGCCTTGGACTTTGCCGGTGGTACTGTTGTCCACATGAATGCCGGTATTGCAGGGCTTGCAACAGCTCTTTATTTAGGGAAACGCATCGGTACGGATAAACAAGGTATGCATAACGTGCCTTTTGTCATGATCGGTGCTTCCTTATTGTGGTTCGGCTGGTTTGGTTTCAACGCCGGTTCTGCCGTTACTGCCGGTGCTTTGGCAACCAGTGCTTTCGTTGTGACCAATACCGCAACAGCTGCCGCGGCTATCAGCTGGGCTGCTTGTGAATGGCTGTTTAACGGCAAACCAACCATCGTCGGGGCTTGCTCTGGCGCTGTCGCTGGTTTAGTGGCCATCACACCGGCTTCCGGTTTCGTGGATGTTGGCGGTTCATTATGGATCGGCTTCTTAGTCAGCGTTATCTGCTACTGCATGGTGGCCTTTGTCAAACCGAAATTAGGTTATGATGACACGCTGGATGCCTTTGGGGTGCACTTTTGCGGCGGAACTTGGGGCGCATTAGCCACCGGATTATTCGCCGTCAAAGCGATCAACTCAGCTGGTTCAGGTGTATTTGATGGGAATCCTGCCCAGTTTATGATCCAAGTCAAGGCCTGCGTGCTGACAACCGTGTTCTCGTTTGTTGTCACATGGCTGATCTGCCTAGTCATCGATAAAACCATTGGAATGCGGGCAAGTGCTGAGGATGAGATCATTGGTATTGATCTTAGCCAGCATCATGAGCGTGCTTATACGATCTTAGACTAATATAATCTGACACAAGGAGGTTTCTTACATGAAAGTAGTCATTGCCATAATTCAACCCTACAAGCTCGAAGATGTTAAGCAGGAGCTCTATGCGGTGAATGTGAATTTGATCACAGTATCCGAAGTACTCGGCCATGGCCGTCAGGTGGGTGTTGACGAGTTTTACCGCGGCGTCAAGGAAACGGGTAATTTACTGCGCAAGGTACGATTGGAGATCGCGGTCAACGAGGATTTCGTTGAACCGACCATCAAGGCCATCATCAAAGGGGCCCGTACCGGTAAGATCGGTGACGGCAAGATCTTTGTTGTAGATCTGCCAAGATGTATACGCATTCGCACCGGTGAAGAAGGATCCAAAGCCATCGGCTGATGGTTGTTTTAAGAATGGGGCACAGGAAGCCCTGTCGGTCAGCCGGCGGGAGGCCTGTGCCCCATTCTTTCCAAAATTTCATTTGTGCACGCACAAAAAATCTTGACAATGCTAAGCTTAGAAGATAATATTCATCATTATTTATTAGGGGACAGCAAGTCCATTTAGAAAACCAGAAGGGGGTTTTTATGAGTCAAGCTCGCGAAGAAGTCATTCAGGCGGCTTGTTCTGAAGAGAGCTGCTGCAATGGTTCTTTCAGTGAACATTTGCCTGAACATTTCGGAGAAAATGTATTTAGCCTTAAGGTCATGAAAGAAATGCTTTCTCCAAAAGCATATGTTTCTATCGAAAAAACCATTAAAGAGGGCGGCAAACTGGATGCTTCCATTGCCGATGAAGTGGCCGAAGCCATGAAAAAATGGGCCATTTCCAAAGGAGCGACACATTTTACACATTGGTTTCAACCATTGACGGGTGTGACGGCGGAAAAACATGATTCTTTCATTGCTTGGGACAATGCAGGCGGGGTTACATTGAATTTTTCCGGTAAGGAATTGATCCAAGGAGAACCGGATGCTTCTTCATTCCCGTCAGGCGGATTGCGTGCGACTTTCGAAGCCCGTGGTTACACTGGATGGGACCCGACATCTCCGGCTTTTATCAAAGAAGGCCCAGGGGCTACCACCTTATGCATACCGACATTTTATATTGGATATCACGGTGAAGCTTTGGACAAAAAGACACCATTATTACGTTCCATGGTGGCTTTAAGCAAGCAGATCTGCCGTTTGGCCGGACTTTTCGGCATTGATACCAAAGGTAAACGCGCTTACTGCACACTCGGACCGGAGCAGGAATATTTCCTCATCGACAAGGCCCATTATCAGGCACGTTTAGACTTGGTTGAAACCGGACGCACCTTGTTCGGACTAAAACCGGCCAAGCACCAGCAACAGGAAGATCATTATTTCGGCGCCATTAAGCCCCGCATCATGGGCTTTATGGAAGACTTGGACCGGACCTTATGGGGTTTGGGCATGCCTTCCAAGACCCGGCATAATGAAGTTGCTCCGGCGCAATATGAGATCGCTCCGATCTACGAAGATCTTAATACGGCGGTAGATCATAATATGATGGCCATGGAGCTTATGCGTCAGATCGCTGACAAGCATGGGCTGGCCTGTTTATTACATGAGAAACCTTTTGCGGGCATCAACGGTTCAGGCAAGCACAATAACTGGTCGGTAGTAGGTCCTGACGGTAAGAACTGGCTTTATCCGGGAAAGACCCCGCATGAAAATGCCAAGTTTTTGACCTTGCTATGCGCGGTCATCAAGGCTGTTGATACTTATGCGGATCTTTTACGCGTAGGCGTCGCCTCAGCGGGTAACGATCATCGTCTGGGAGCCAATGAAGCGCCTCCGGCGATCGTGTCCATCTTTTTGGGCGATCAGCTTACCGATATTATCGAGCAGATCGAAAAAGGCGGGGCCAAGTCATCCAAGGAAGGAAGCTCCATTCATGTGGGCGTTGATTCCCTTCCGTCCCTGGCCAAGGACACGACTGACCGTAACCGAACTTCACCGTTTGCTTTTACCGGTGCCAAGTTTGAATTCCGCGCGGTAGGCTCCAACCAGAATCCTTCGGCCGCTAACATGATCCTCAACACGATCGTGGCTGAGGCTGTTTCAAATATCTGTGATCAATTGGAAGCGGATAAGAAAGCGGGCAAAGATTTTAATTCCAGCCTGCAGAAAGTCCTCCAAGAGATCATCAAGAAACATAAACGGGTGGTTTATAACGGGGATAATTATATCCCTGAGTGGCAGATCGAAGCCAAAAAGCGCGGGCTGCCTAATTTGAAGGCTACCCCCGAAGCCCTGGAAGCCATCAAGGCCAAGAAGAATGTCCAGGTCTTGGTCAAGCATGGTGTTTTAAGTGAAATAGAAATAGCTTCCCGTTTTGAGATCAACGAACATGCTTATAAAACAGTGCAGGTCCTGGAAGGCGATTGCGCCTCAACGATCGCCCGCACCATGCTGATCCCGGCGGCCATGGAATACCAGAAACAGTTAGCGGACACCATTAAGTCCGTCGGCACTGCTGGAAAGACCACCGGCCAAAAGAAATTGCTAAAGGGGCTCTCCGGCTTGATCGAGCTGTCCTTGAGCAATTCGGATACCTTGGATGCGGCGTTAGCCAAACATGACGCAGCGAAGATCATCAGCGCCATGGGTAAACTGCGTGAATCCATTGACCAGCTCGAAGGGTTGGTTCCGGCCAATATATGGCCACTGCCGAGTTATGCGGAAATGTTATTGATGAACGCGTAAGAACCTTCCCAACACCCGGTGTTAGGAAGGATCCTAACACCGGGTGTTATGGTGGTTATATAAAAGGGGACACTTTAAAGTGTCCCCTTATCATTTTTATAGTATAATCGCTCTATGATTTTGATCGTTAAACATATCGATATTGAAGGGCCCGGGACCTTGGGGGATTTCTTAAAGTCCAGGGGAGAGGCGTTTAAGATCATCGAATTAGGCGCAGGGGAGCCTTTACCCGCGGATCCGGGGAAGTTCAAGGCCGTGGTTGTTTTGGGCGGCCCCATGAATGTCGACGAAGAGGATAAATATCCTTTTTTGAAACCGGAAAATGACTTTATCCAGGGGGTTTTAAAAAAGAACATTTCTTTCTTGGGAATATGCTTAGGTTCACAGCTTTTGGCCAAGGCAGCGGGCGCCAAGGTCGTCAAATCGCCGGTCAAAGAGATCGGCTGGTATGAGATCGAACTTACGGCTGAGGGAAAACAAGATCCATTTTTTGACGGCTTTCGACCGCAAGACCCGATATATCATTGGCATGGGGACATGTTCAATGTGCCTTCAAACGGAAAATTGCTGGCCAAGGCCCCGGGCTGTCCTCATCAGGCCTTAAAGGTGGGCGATAATGCGTATGGATTACAATTTCACGTCGAGATCACGGACAAAAGTATCAAGGAATGGTGTGATGAATATATTGCCAATGATCTACCGGGACGCTTGGACCACGCGCAATCGATGATGGAGGATTATTGGAAGTATAAAAAGTCGTTTGATGCGCAGGCCCAAAGAATATACCAGAATTTTTTGGGAATTATTAATGGCAGCCATTTTGGCTGATACCGATATATATTTTCTGCTAAAATCTGACGTTCTGGTGGGTATGGTTGAGCCCTAAGTAGAGGTAATGCGTAAAGATCCCCAAAAGTCAACGTTGTCAGATTTTTTTACGCAGAAAAAACATATCGGTACCAGCCCTCTAGTGGATAATTATAAATGTTGAAAATATCTTTAGCCCAAATTAATCCGACCGTAGGAGACTTGGCGGGCAATACGCGCAAGATCCTGGAGTATACGGCGCAGGCCCAAAAGGCGGGGGCCCAGCTCGTGGTGTTCCCGGAATTGGCCGTTTGCGGATATCCGCCGGAAGACCTGCTTTTAAAGAAGCATTTCGTGGCGGATAATATCAAGGCTTTAGATGCGCTGGTCAAGAAGGCGCGGGGAATAAGTGTCATTGCGGGTTTTGTGGACAGTGATTCCACGGGGAAGATCTATAACGCGGCAGCCCTGATCGTTGATGGTAAGCTGCAGGAAGTTTACTATAAGCATGAATTGCCCAACTACGGCGTTTTCGATGAGAAACGGTATTTTTCTTTGGGCCAAAATCCGGGATTATCGACGGTCAACGGTGTCAAGATCGGTATCAGTATCTGTGAGGATATTTGGATCGAAGGGTCGGTGTATCAGGCACAGGCAAAAGCAGGGGCCTTGATTTTGATCAATATTTCGTCATCGCCGTATCAGATGGGAAAGATCAAGGAACGCCAGGAATTATTGGTGCGCCGTGCCAAGGAAACAAAAACGCATTTGGTCTATGTCAATACGATCGGAGGCCAGGACGAGCTGGTTTTCGACGGGGGGAGCATGGTGATAGCACCGGATGGAAACGTAATGGCGCGGGCCACGCAGTTTGATGAAACGCTCCTGCAAGTGGACCTGGCCCGAAAGGACAACCCGGTCGCCCCGATCATGGAAAGCAGTGAGGAGGTCTATAAAGGCCTGGTCCTGGGGACCCGTGATTATGCCCTGAAAAATGGTTTTAAAAAAGTGGCGTTGGGCTTAAGCGGAGGAGTGGACTCCGCCCTGGTTGCCTGCATTGCCTGTGATGCATTCGGGGCTGAAAATGTCACCGCGATCTCGATGCCCAGTCGTTTTAACAGCAAAGCCACCCGTCTGGATGCGAGGGTGCTGGCCCGGAATTTAAAGATGGAATTAAAAGAGATCCCCATTAAAGGGATCTTTGCCGCCTACTTAAAGACGATGGCGCGTTATTTTGCAGGTCTTCCGGCGGACACCGCCGAGGAGAATATCCAGGCGCGCATCAGGGGCAATATTTTAATGGCCATGGCCAATAAATTCGGAGGACTGATCCTGACGACCGGCAATAAAAGTGAAATGGCTGTAGGCTATTGCACGCTTTATGGGGACATGTCCGGAGGCTTTGCCGTTATCAAGGATGTTTTTAAGACCAAGGTGTATGAATTGGCCCGTTATCGAAACAGCATTAGCCGGGTTGCTGTCATACCTAAAAGTATTTTACTCAGGGCGCCGTCAGCGGAGCTAAGACTGGACCAAACTGATGAAGAGACCTTGGGGGCTTACGAAAACCTGGACAAGGTATTAAAGGCGTACATTGAGGGTCATGCCTCGCCTCAGGATATCATTGCGTCGGGAATGGATGCCAAGCTGGTGTTGAGGACCATTCGACTGGTGGACATGAATGAGTATAAAAGACGTCAGGCCCCGCCCGGGGTTAAGATCACCCCCTGCGCTTTCGGCAAGGATTGGCGGCTGCCTATCACTAATAGGTATAGAGAATGAAATTATCCGTTGTTATCCCTGCCTTTAATGAAGAATCGACCATTGCCCAGATCGTTGAGAAGGTCAGGGCCGTGCCCTTGCCCGGAGGGCTCCTAAAAGAGATCGTGATCGTCAATGACGGTTCCAGGGACGGGACAGCTGATATTTTAAATCAATTAAGGCAGCAGGAAGATCTGGTCATTGTCCATCAAAGCAATCAGGGCAAGACCGCGGCTGTATTGACAGGTTTCAAGAATGCGACGGGCGATCTTTTGCTGATCCAGGACGCGGACCTGGAATATGACCCTGATGAATACGGGAAACTGTTAGCGCCTATTTTGGATGGCGCCGCGCAAGTGGTTTATGGTTCACGTTTTTTAGGGCAGATCAAAGGGATGGAGCCGGTCAACCGGTGGGCCAATGGGATCTCTAATGCGGTATTCAGGCTGCTGTATGGTGTTAAGCTGACCGATATCAATACGGGTTTTAAGGTTTTTCCCCGACGGGCTTTGGAAGGACTGACCATCCGTTCCCGGAACTTTGCCTTTGAGACGGAATTTACAGTCAAGCTCCTTGCCCGGGGTTACTCTATCAAGGAAGTCGCGATCGATTACACGGCGAGGTCCTATCAGGCCGGTAAAAAGATCAAATGGACAACTGCCGTTGAAATGTTTTGGCCTATCATTAAATACCGGTTTTTCGCAAGACCGGAGAGCTGACAAGATGCCCGTCACCAAGGCCCTTAAAAAAACCTTATTCCCCGCTGCCAACATCATCCTGGCACTATTTTTGTTAGTAATATTTTACCGGGCTGCCCAGAATGTCAGCCAGACCTTTGTCGTGGCGGATATGACGGCGATCAATAATCTTAGGCCTGACCCGATCAATTATATCAGCGACTTGAATTTCCATCGAGCTTCCCTGGATACCAACAGGATCAGGTATTTTGCGGATTATTACGAACATTTGCTTCGGGTATTCCCCGGAATGAGGGATGCGTATGGCTTACTGGGTTATCTTTATCATTATTTAAAAGACGATCCCAAAGCGATCGAGTACTTAAAGAAAGGTATCGGATTTTATCCGGATTATTTCTGGAATTATTATGATCTGGCCGTGATCTACATGGACGAGTCCCGCTATGAGCAAGCGGATGTTTTGCTGCGCCAAGCCATGCTAGTCGAACCCAAGGCCAGTTTTAAAAGAATGCTCACATCATCCTGGATCTATTTGCCTTTACTAGGTTCAAATGAGAGCCAGATCGTGACGGACGGGGCAAGGCATTTGGGGTTGATGTACAAGACTTCCTTTATCCTCGATCAAATATTAAGGCATGTGCAGGACAGGCAAAAGCTCCAAGCCATGATCGGCAAGATGCACCCGGAGGTCTATGCGTTTTGACCATTTGAAAAGTTTATATATATCTGCCGGGGTTTTTATCCTCTTGATGACCTGCGGGTTCTCTTTGAGCCAGCACAAGGTGCTCTGGCTCGACGAACTTTATACCCAGCATACGGCCATTGATGCGGATTCTTACGCGGGCATCCTGTCTCTGAAATTCCCGGACGGCAATAAAAACCCGCTTTTTTATATTATTCAAAAAACGGCCTGTGATGCTTTTTCATATCATATGCCTGCCGTTTATGCTGACTCCTTGAACAGGACCAGGGACATCCCTTCCCAGGTCATCTTGCGTATCCCGTCTAATATTTATATGTCCCTTGCGTTAACAGTTATCTTTTATTTTTTTACGCGCTTTTATTCTTTTTTTGCGGCATTATTCGCTTTGAGCGTTGCCTTGGTCACACCGATGGTCTGGATGTACTGGGTCGAAGCGCGTCCTTATTCATTATGGTTTTTATTGACCACTGTCCAATTATTGCTCCTCTCGTGCCTGTACATGGCCCCTAAATTGAAAACCGCAGGAAGCCTTATCACCACCCATCTATTACTGGCGTTGACATCACCTACGGCCATGTTCCAGATCACCATGGTGACCTTGTTCGTCTGGATCAAGGACAGGGCGGGGCTAAAGCACCTGGCGCTGCTTTGGCTCGTCCCCATGAGCATTGTTTTGTTCTACTATCATTTCGATGATACTTCCCGGATCAGGACCTATATGTTTTCCTCGAATTTCTTTGATGTGATCATGCCGGAAAGATTGTTCATCTATGTCATTTACGCATTGACCGCATGGGTATTGCCTGAAAAGCACAAGAAGACCCCCTCGAATATGTTTTTTTTGCCGGTGTTCTTGATATTCTTAACAAGCGGTTTCTCTATATTATTTATAGATATCTTTACGCTGCATTCCAAGCAAGGTTTCTTTAGCCGTTATTTGATCTATTTAGCGCCTGTCGACATCCTGATGTTTGCGTTAGCCAGCATTGATTTGCGCCGGTGGAGCCGATCGAACCTATGGGTCTGTTTGAATGTATCGATCATGCTGGGCGGATTGGTGTTCATCCGGGGGCTTATGACCTACAGGGATATTTTGGCGTCAGCCCTTTACCTGCATTCACCGTAATTTAAATTGCATTTTACGACGAATGATAATAAAATAACCCTTTTCTAACCAACAAGATATGACCCTGATGAAATAGGGGAAAAATATGAGTCTTCCTTTAAAACAAGGTTTATACGATCCTCAATTTGAGCATGATTCCTGCGGTGTTGGGTTCATTGCGCATATCAAAGGACAAAAATCCCATGATATGGTCCGCCATGGGATCCAGATCCTGGAGAATTTGGCCCATCGCGGCGCATGCGGTTGTGATCCTTTGACCGGAGATGGTGCCGGGATCCTGATCCAGATGCCGGATGCTTTTTTCCGCAAGGAATTGGCCAGGATCCATTTGGAGCTGCCTTCATTCGGTGATTATGGTGCCGGGCTCGTGTTCTTGCCGACCTCGCTCGATGACCGCAACATCATTGAAGAGTGGACCGAACATATCATCCATGAAGAAGGCCAGAAATTGATCGGCTGGCGTTCAGTTCCCCATGAGCCGGGCAGTATCGGCCAGGTCGCCCGTTCGGTGATGCCGGCATTCAAACAGCTTTTTATTGCCCGAGGTGCTAAAACTTCCCAGGAAGATTTTAACCGTAAACTTTATGTGATCCGCAAGCGCTTGTGGAAGAAGGTCTATAATTCCACCTTGCCGCAAAAGAATTTTTATTATTTTTGTTCACTCAATAGCCACACCCTTGTTTACAAGGGCCAGCTGATGAGCGAGCAAGTGGACAGGTTTTTCCCGGACCTAAGCGACCCAACGATGGTCTCAGCGATAGCCCTGGTGCATTCGCGTTACTCCACCAATACTTTTCCCAGCTGGTCTTTGGCCCATCCTTACCGCTATATCGCGCATAATGGAGAGATCAATACCTTGCGGGGCAACCTCAATTGGATCCAAACCCGGGAGAAGCAGTTTGTTTCTAAAGGTTTTGGTGATGACTTAAAGAAAGTACTGCCTATTGTCGTGCCTAACGGTTCGGACACAGCGACCTTTGATAATGTGCTGGAGATGCTCGTTCTTTGCGGCCGTTCATTGCCGCACGCGATGATGATGATGATCCCCGAGGCCTGGAGCAATCACCAGGAAATGGAACGCTCCAAGCGCGCTTTTTATGAATACCATTCCTGTTTGATGGAACCCTGGGACGGCCCCGCGGCCATGGCATTTTCCGACGGACGTTATGTGGGAGCATTGCTTGACCGCAACGGGTTGCGTCCGTCGCGTTTTTTGGTGACGAATGATGACATTGTGATCATGGCTTCAGAAGCAGGGGTATTGCCTGTTCCCGTGGAGAAGATCGTCAGCAAAGGCCGTTTGCAGCCCGGGAAAATGTTCCTGGTGGACACGACCGAAGGGCGTATCATCGATGACCGAGAGGTCAAAGGGACTTATGCCAAACGCCATCCTTATGAAAAATGGCTGAGGGAGAACATCGTCGATATCCGCACCCTTCCCGAACCCAAAAAAGTGCCGGGCCTGGATGAAAAGACCTTGCTGGAGCGCCAGCGCGCTTTCGGTATTACGATCGAGGACTTGAAAATTATCTTAAAACCCATGGCCATGGGAGAAGAAGCCACGGGCTCCATGGGTGCTGACACACCGCTGGCCGTTTTTTCCGATAGACCAAAACTTTTATTTGAATATTTCAAACAATTATTCGCGCAGGTGACCAATCCTCCCATTGACGCGATCCGTGAAGAGATCATCATGGGCGAGGACATGATGCTGGGCGCTGAGAGCAATTTGCTGGAAGAAGGCCCGCAGCATTGTCACCGGCTATGGATACAGCATCCGGTCTTGACCAATGAAGAATTAGCAAAGATCAGCCGGGTCAATCAGGGTTCTTTAAAGGCCCTGAAACTGCCGATGGTCTTCGATAAAAAAGAAGGCAGTGAGGCCATTGAGAAGGCCTTTGATTCACTATGTGCCGCGGCAGACAAGGCCATCAAAGAGGGTATTAGCATTTTGATCCTCTCTGACCGTGACATTTCGTCCAAGAAAGTACCGATACCGTCGCTGCTGGCCTGCGCCGGCTTGCACCATCATTTGATACGTCAGGGGACTCGCCTAAAGGTCAGCCTCGTGGTCGAATGCGGGGACGCGCGGGAATTGCATCATTTTGCGGTCCTGATCGGGTATGGCGCCAACGCGGTCAACCCTTACCTGGCCTTTGAGACCATTGAAGCGATGCTCAAGGATACGAAATTTGAACTGACCATGGACTTTAAGGATGCGGAGAAGAATTTCCTGAAAGCCTGCCATAAGGGGCTTTATAAGATCATTTCCAAAATGGGCATTTCCACGATCCAATCCTATTGCGGGGCGCAGATCTTTGAAGCGGTGGGCCTGGGTCAGGAATTGATCGATAAATATTTTACGGCAACACCCTCACGCATCGGCGGGATCGACATAGCGACCGTGGTCCAGGAAGCGATGATGCGCCATGAAAAGGGTTATCCCCGATGGCCGTCGAATGACGGGATGCTGGATGAAGGCGGGGAATATGCCTGGCGTAAAGAAGCTGAGTACCATCAGTTAAACCCGACGACGATAGCCCTTTTGCAGCACGCGACGCGTTCCGGTAATTTCCAGGTCTTTAAACAATTTTCTAAAGCGGTCAATGATCATAGCCGGCAATTGGCCAACATCCGCGGTCTTATCAAATTCAAGGATAAGACACCGATCCCTCTTGAAGAGGTCGAGCCTGCGTCGAGCATTGTTAAACGTTTTGCCACCGGGGCCATGAGCTATGGCTCCATTTCCCGTGAAGCCCACGAGACACTGGCCATTGCCATGAACCGGTTAGGCGGATTTTCAAATACCGGTGAAGGCGGCGAGGATGCCGTGCGCTTTAAGAAAGACCCTAACGGTGATTGGCGCCGCAGCCGGATCAAGCAGGTGGCTCAGGGACGTTTTGGGGTCACGATCGAATACCTGGTCAATGCGGACCAGCTGCAGATCAAGATGGCCCAGGGAGCCAAGCCCGGCGAGGGCGGCCAGCTGCCGGGGCACAAGGTGTCCAAGGAAATTGCGTATACCCGTCACACGACGCCGGGCGTGCAATTGATCTCACCGCCGCCTCATCACGATATTTATTCCATCGAAGATCTGGCCCAATTGATCCATGACCTGAAAAATTCAAATCCTCAGGCCATGGTCTCTGTCAAATTGGTGTCGGAAGTAGGTGTCGGTACGGTCGCGGCCGGGGTTTCCAAAGGCAAGGCTGACCATGTACTGATCTCCGGGTTTGAAGGAGGCACCGGAGCTTCTCCCCAGACGTCCATTAAACACGCGGGCCTGCCCATGGAATTGGGTATTGCCGAGACCCAGCAAGTCCTGGTGATGAATGATCTGCGCGGCCGTATCCGGGTGCAGACCGACGGACAATTAAAGACCGGCCGTGACGTGGTCATCGCGGCAATGCTGGGCGCGGATGAATTTGGATTTTCTACCACAGCCTTGATCACGATGGGCTGTATTATGCTGCGCAAATGCCATTTGAACACCTGTTCGGTCGGGGTTGCGACCCAGGACCCGGAACTTCGCAAGAAATTTGACGGTAAGCCGGAATATGTGGTCAATTTCTTTACTTTTATCGCCGAGGAAGTGCGCGAGATCATGGCCTCCATGGGCGTCAGGAAGTTTGAGGACATGGTTGGCCGTGTCGATATGCTGGATACCAGGGACACTGTTGACCACTGGAAGGCCAAGGGTGTTGATCTGACGAAAATTTTGCATCGCCCTGACGTGCCCAAGGGTGTGAGCATCCGCCACAGCACGACCCAGGACCACGGGCTGGATAAGGCCCTGGACAACGCCTTGATCGCCCAAAGCCAAGAGGCCATCGATCATGGAACGCCCGTGACGATCGAAGCCAATATCCGTAATATCAACCGGACGGTCGGCACTATGCTATCCAGCCAGATCGCCCGTAAATATGCATTGGCGGGATTGCCTGATGATACGATCCAAATTAAATTTAAAGGCTCGGCAGGACAGAGCTTTGGCGCTTTTCTGGCCCATGGGGTGAGCTTGACCCTTGAAGGTGAGGCCAACGATTATGTGGGCAAGGGGCTTTCCGGCGGCAGGATCGTCATTTATCCGCCCAAGGGCGCATTATTTGTCCCTGAAGAGAACATGATCGCGGGCAATGTGGTCTTGTATGGCGCTATTTTAGGCGAAGCTTATTTCCGCGGACTTGTCGGCGAACGCTTTGCCGTGCGTAATTCCGGCGCATCGACGGTGGTTGAAGGAGTGGGAGACCATGGCTGCGAGTACATGACCGGCGGGAGGGTCGTCGTCATAGGACCTATCGGACGTAATTTTGCCGCGGGGATGTCGGGCGGGATCGCCTACGTGTGGGACCGTGAAGGGCTTTCGCATAAGAATTGTAATACCGGCATGGTCGACCTTTTCCCTGTTAAAGATCCAAAAGATATCGCGGAACTAAAAGGGTTGATCGAAAAACATTTAAAATACACCCAGTCAACGGTGGCCAAGGGAATATTGGATGATTGGTCAAAGACATTAGGCCAATTTATCAAGGTTTATCCGAGGGATTACCGCAGGGTCATCGAAGAGGCTGAAGCGATCAAGAACACGGACAATGTACATAGTGGCCATATTGGCTGACACGGATATATTTTCTTAAAAGTGGATTCCCGCTTATATGTCAATGATGGATGCTTTCTTTGCTGGACAGGGGGGTTGACAGTGCGTTGGGCGGGAATGACGAACAAAATGATGGGGAGTTAAGGAATAAATGGGTGATATTAAAGGTTTCATGAAATATGACCGGCAGGACTATAAGAAGGACGATATAGCCCGCCGGATAAAAAATTACAATGAATTCACGCATCTTCCGGCTGCCAAGGAATTAAAAAACCAGGGTGCGCGTTGTATGGATTGCGGTGTGCCCTTTTGCCAGTCAGGCTGTCCAATCGGCAACATCATCCCGGACTGGAACGATCTTGTTTACCGTGACCGATGGCAAGAAGCTATCGAGCGTCTGCATAAAACGAATAATTTTCCGGAGTTCACCGGCCGTGTCTGTCCGGCTCCTTGTGAAAATTCCTGTGTCCTGGGCATCAATGCTCCGCCGGTGACCATCAAGAACATTGAACTGGCGATCGTTGAGAACGCTTACGAAAAAGGCTGGATCAAGCCCCAAGTGCCAGAGCATCGCACCGGCATGAAGGTGGCTGTCATTGGTTCCGGACCCGCGGGGCTTGCCTGCGCGGATGAACTGAATAAAAAGGGACACAAGGTCACGGTTTATGAGAAGAATGAAATCTTAGGGGGCTTATTGGCTTTAGGGATACCTGATTTTAAATTGGAGAAAAAGTTTGTCACTCGCCGGCTTGACCGCATGCGCGAAGAAGGGGTGGTGTTCAAGACCAACGCCCATGTTGGCGTCAATGTCGGGACCCAAGAATTGCGTGAGAAGTTTGATGCCATCGTTTTATGCGGCGGAGCTGAGGCCGGCAGGGAACTTCCAGTACCAGGGCGGGAATTAAAAGGCGTTTATCAGGCCATGTATTTTTTGCCTCAGCAAAACCTGCGTGATAATAAAGCCCCGACAAACATTTTTATGTCCAAATATGCGGATACGGTCCTGCAGGTCAAGCCGTCCTCATTGGAAGAAATCACGGCCAAGGGAAAACACGTGGTGGTGTTAGGCGGCGGGGACACAGGGTCGGATTGTGTGGGCACTGCGATCCGTCAGGGGGCCTTAAGCGTGCATCAGCTGGAATTGATGCCCAAGCCTCCGGAGAATCGCGCGGCGGACAATCCATGGCCGAACTGGGCATTTATTTTGCGGACTTCCAGCTCCCATGAAGAAGGGTGTGTCCGTGATTACGGCATTATGACCAAACGTTTAAGCGGTGAAAACGGCCAATTAAAGAAATTACACGGGGTGCGTCTTGATTGGAAAAAAGACCCGGCCAGCGGTCAGATGAAGATGAGCGAAATTCCGGGATCGGAATTTGACATGGATTGCGATCTATTACTTTTGGCGTTAGGATTTACCGGACCTGTTAAAAAAGGGATGTTGGAGCAATTGGGTGTTGTACTTGATGCTCGATGGAATGTTGTGGCCGATGCGCATAAAATGACATCAATACCAGGAATTTTTACGGCAGGTGATATGACCCGCGGCCAGTCGTTGGTGGTGTGGGCGATCTATGAAGGACGTAGCGCAGCACAGGGAGTGCATCAATATTTAATGACAATTAACCAAAAGGCTTAAGAACACCCCGCTGTAGCGGCCTAAAAGAAAGAGAGCGTTTTATGAAAAAGATCTTGTTCGTTTTAGTTTCCCTTCTTGCCCTTGTCGGCTGTCAAAAACAAGAGAGTCAGCAACAGCCTGACATCGATCAGCGCAAAGATGTCGGCCATAAATTGATCATGAAGAGCTTGAATGATCTTCAAAATAAAGACTTGAATGCCACGATCATGGACCTTGAGACATCCATCAAGGTCAACCCTTCAGAACCTGAAGCCTATTTGCTCTTAGGCCAGATCCTCCTTAAGATCCAGGAATATGACCATGCGGCTGATTTCCTTGAGATCGCGGGTAAGACCTTCCCGGATGATGGGACGATCTTTTATATGCTGAGCATTGCTGACAAGATGTCAGGCAAGAAATTGCCGGCGGTGTTGGCGGCCCGTCACAGCTTTGAGATCTTCCAGGCCCAGCAGGACAGGGACAATATGCTTAAGTCCGCGGCTTTGCTGCATGAGCTTATTGATACCCAGGATGCGGCACCTGAAACAAAGCCAGTTGCGACCACGCCTATGATGAAGGCAAAGTCATAGCACATATTCGGCTATTATAATTTCTCGTTTGCGGCGGGTGGCGAGGAGCGTCGTTCAGGGGCGCACGGCAACGGTGGCCGGACCTAAATAGGGAAACCACCTTTCAAGGCCGTTGAGCTAAACGATTCTGCTCGGTCGGATTAACCGACACTCGCAGTTGCTCGCAGGAGCACCTGAATGACGCGACGAGCCAGGACCCGCTAGATGCCGCTAACTTTTCTATCCGCAGTTTTATTTTATCTTTCTTTTCCTAATTATATTTCCATGTATGGGTTTTGGCCATTGATCTGGGTCTTTGCGGTGCCGCTGCTTTTGGCCTTAAAAGATAAGCCTTTGAAGGTGCGTTTGGGTTATGGTGTTTTTTGGGGATCTTGCGCGTATGGGTTGATGACGCAGGGCTTGATCAGGATATCTCCGGCGGGGTTTTTGGCTTTTGTGGTAAGCTTAAGCTGTCAGGTATTGATCTTTAGCTGTTTTTTTATATCTTCCCGGCGATGGTGGGTGAATGTAATATATTTCCCGTTGCTGTGGTGCATAAGTGAGTTGTTGCGAAATAAATTATTGGGGGGATTTAGTTTTTATATCAGCCATGCCCATGCTTTTTGTCCGGTGATGTTGAAATTGTATGGCACTGTTGGTTGTTTGGGCATGAGTTTTATTATTATTCTTGTCAATGCCTTGCTGTACGTAGCTGTTATTGACAGGAAGCGTAGAGTTAATTATTTATTCACGGCCATCATCATTTTTTTGAGTGTTGTTGCAATCGGGGTGGTGAAAAAAGAACAGGTATCACCCTCTGCGCGTCATTTACGTATCAGTATTATTCAGGGAAATATTTCCCCCACTGAAAAAATGGATGCGGCCCTCTTTGACCGTAACGTAGGAATCCATCTAACGCTTACCGAACAATCCTATCAAATAGCGCATCCCAATCTAGTGATCTGGCCGGAAACAGCCTTTCCCGACGATCTTCTGCAAAGTGACCGATGGCTGCCGGTGATCAAGGCCCAAGCCCTTCATATGAACGCGGACCTGCTGATGGGGATCGCTCCCATCATTAACGGTAAAGAATATAATAGCGCCTTGCTCATCAATGCCCACGGGCAAATGGTCGGGTTGTATCATAAGCAGGCATTGGTGCCGTTCTCGGAAACTACCCCTTTTTCAGCGTGGGGCATTGATTGGGGGCGCGGCTATCATATCAGCCCGGGCAACAGGCCGGGGGTCTTTGCCTTGGGCCGGGAGGCATTGCGTTTTGGCGTTGTGATCTGTTCTGAATCCGCTAACCCCGGACTGGTGGCAAAATTACGACGGGAAGGGGCGGATTTTTTGGTGGAAATCTCCAATGACGGATGGTTCAACGACCGTCCTTCCTGCCTGCTCCATTCCGAGGCCGCGGTGATGCGGGCGGTGGAAAATCACTGGTGGGTCATCCGTGTGGCTAATACAGGCTTTAGTTTCGCGGTGGACCCGGATGGGGTCATTCATACGGACATGAATATTAAATTATGGCACGAAGGCTTTGGGATTTTTGATATAATGGTCAATAAACCTTCCTAATGGGTATATTCATGAAAACTAGACGGCAGTTGCTGGTCCCGGGCCTTTTGATCTTATTATTAACGACGGAAACTGCTTTTGCGGGACCGATCATGTTCCGTATCCAGCAAAAAAAGATGATGGAGCAGCAGGAAAAACAGCTGCAGGGGATGACCCCTGAACAATACCGGCAATATGTGGCGTATCAGGAACAGCAGCAAGGGGACCATCAGCCCGCGGCGGCGGCACCGCCTACCTATCAGCAGGTCGTTGACCAGCGTAATCAGGCCATTTCCAAAGCCATCCTTAACGCCCACAATAAATCAATGACTACTCCGGACCTGCAGTCGGATAGTGCAGGGGCAGATAATCAGCCGGAACAATTAGCCTTAAATACGGGCACTGGCCCATCAGCAGCAGCGGCCGCGTCCTCTGCGGCAGCTGCGGACAACAGCAGTGATGTTGATCTGGCCGAAGTCTGGAAAAAGCTGGATAAGAAATCAACGGTTTGGAAAGCGCTGGATGATGACCAGTCCAAGCTTTTGACGGTAACCGAATACATCAGCCGTTTCCAAAATGAGGGGGTAAAGATCTCTGCTCCGCCTTCCCATTATGTGGAAATGATCGATCAGGCCATTGGACAGAACCCCCAGATGCTTGACAGGCCTTTCGGCGAATTATTACAGATCCTGGCCATCATTGATTATGATTTTGATAACGGGATGGACAAAGATAATTTAGCCAAGCAGGTATTGGGTGAAGCAGGGTATGAAGAAAATAAAAAGCGTTTTGCCCAAGCACAACAACAGCAGCAGCAACAACAGCAACAGCACTGAGCAGTATAAATGGCTAAGGCAATTAAAAAATATATTCTTTCCGTCGATCAAGGGACCACTGGCTCAAAGGCATTTATTTTTGATGCTCATGGCCGCGTGATCGCCTGTGCTTATCAGGAGTTCAAACAATATTACCCCAAGCCCGGCTGGGTTGAACATGATCCGCAGGAGATTTGGAATAGCGTTGTTGCGGTCATTAGAAAGGCAATAGCCCGCTCTCACGTCGATCCTTCATGTATTGCCGCCATCGGCATTACCAATCAACGGGAAACGACGGTCCTATGGGACCGAGTGACTTCAAAACCAGTATATAACGCCATTGTCTGGCAATGCCGCCGCACCGCAGAAGCTTGCAAACGTCTTAAAAAACATGAAAATTTATTCCGCAAGACAACGGGCCTGGTTGTTGACGCCTATTTTTCCGGCACCAAGGTCCAATGGATCTTAGACCATGTCAAGGGACTGAGGACAAAAGCGCTTAAAGGTCAAGTGGCCTTTGGCACCATTGATTCCTGGCTTGTCTATAAATTGACCGCTGGTAAAAACCATGTCACGGATATGACCAATGCCAGCCGCACCCTGGTCTTTGACATCAAGAAAAAGACATGGAGCAAGCCATTATTAAAATTATTAAATATCCCTGAAAATATCCTGCCGCAGGTACTTCCTTCATCGTCTGTATTTGGTATGACGGCCCAGGGCATCGCGGGCCTGCCCGAGGGCATTCCCATAACAGCGGTGATGGGAGACCAGCAGGCGGCTTTATACGGGCAGTGGTGTTTTAAACCCGGCACGATCAAGAACACCTATGGTACCGGATGTTTTATGCTGCTTAATACGGGAAGTAAATGCATTTATTCCAAGAAAGGGCTGCTGACTACCTTGGGCTGTGATGCTAGGGGCAAGTCTGTCTATGCCTTGGAAGGCTCGGTGTTCATTGCCGGGGCGGTGATCCAATGGCTGAGGGATGAATTAAAAATGATCAAAGATTCTTCGTCGAGTGAAGCCATGGCCCTTAAGGTCAAAGATACAAATGGGATCTATGTGGTACCAGCCTTTGTGGGGTTAGGCGCACCGTACTGGAATGCCCAAGCGCGCGGCATTATTACCGGTTTGACAAGGGGAGTTAATGCCAGTCATCTTGTGCGGGCCGCCCTGGAATCCATGGCCTATCAGACCAAGGAAGTTTTTGATCTGATGGGTCAAGAATCCGGCCTTAAGATCAGGTCCCTGGCGGTGGATGGGGGCGCTTGCCGTAATAATCTTTTAATGCAATTTCAATCAGACATGATTGGCGTTAATGTCAACAGGCCGTTGATGGTTGACTCAACGGCTGCCGGGGCCGCTTATTTGGCAGGCGTTTCTATTGGATGGTGGAAGCCGGAAGGATTACTTAAGATCAAAAAAATTGAACGTACCTTTAAGCCCCGCCTGTCGCGCAAAGAAGCCCAATTAAAATATGACGGCTGGCGCCATGCCGTACATCAAGCCATGGCCTAAAAGTGAGATGATAAATTGATCCGCGATACGTCACGGTTAACTAAAAGTAAATTCGATCTTCTTGTCGTCGGCGGCGGCATCAATGGCGCGGCCATTGCGCATCTGGCCGCAAGCGCCGGTGCCAGTGTTGCTTTGGTTGAAAAGAACGATCTGGCCAGCGGCACTTCCAGCAAATCCACTAAGCTGCTGCATGGGGGTATCCGTTATCTGGAAAATTTTGAATTTGACCTGGTCTATGAGTCTTTAAAGGAACGCTATATCCAGTGGCAGGCAGTGCCTTATTTGGTCAAGCCCATGCCTTTCGTGATCCCGGTGTATAAGAATGACGCAAGGCCGTTATGGATGATGAAATTGGGTGTTTGGCTTTATGATCTCTTAAGCGGTAAGTACAAATTATGCGGCCACCGCTTTTTATCCATTGCTGAAGTCACAGCCCTGGCGCCGGGCATCAATTTGGATGGCCTGGTCGGCGCGGTGGAATACTTTGATGCTCAGATGGATGACGCCAGGATCTGTCTGGAAAATGCGCTGATGGCTGACCTTAAAGGGGCAAGTGTCGCCAATTATGTTGAGGTTGAAAGTTTTATCAAGGACAAGGACCAGCGTGCCGTCGGTGTCAAAGCGCTGGACCATATCAGCGGACAGCGGATGGATATTTTTGCCTCCAAGATCATGGTGGCGGCCGGACCGTGGTCTGATCAATTGATCGAAAAAGAGGTGCCGCATTCCATTAAACGCTTGAGGCCCACCAAGGGCGTTCATATTGTTTACCGGGGAGAAATTTCTCCCAGTGCTTTTTTATTGCAAAGCCGCCAGGACAAGCGCATTTTCTTTGTTATCCCTTTTAAGGGCAATTCATTGATCGGGACAACAGACACGGATTATCATCAAGACCTGGACCATGTCCAAGTCGAGGAAGAGGATATAAAATATTTATTACAGGAAGCGGGCAGGGTTTTTCCCAATATCATTTTTGACCGCTCCAAGATCATCAAGACCTTTGCAGGGGTAAGGCCGCTGGTGGCGGACACCGGTGATCCTTCACGTATTTCCCGAAAACATGCCGTTGACATGCATGCTTCAGGTATTTATTTTGTCATGGGCGGCAAATATACGACGTATCGCGCTATTGCACAAGAAGCTGTGCTTAAAGCATTGCCTGGGCTCGCTTCCAAATTACCTTATGGAGGGCAGTATGCCCTTTACGGAAGCGGAGGCAGTAATGAAGAGCTCAAGATCCTAAGCCAACGCTATGAAGTTCCTTTGGACTTGATCAGGTATTTGCAGGGTATTTATGGCAGCCGGTTCGGGGATGTCCTTAATATCGCCCGAGGCAGGGACCAATTAAAGGCAAGGATCTGTTCCTGTTCACCGGCCATTGGTGCCCAGGTCATTTATGCCCGCGATGTCGAGATGGCACAAAATACGGAGGATATTATTGAGAGAAGACTGGGATTAGCGTACCTAGATTGTCCAACTCAAGATTGTCGTCGATCTGTAACCGAGATCCTCAAAAACCAATCATGAAAGACTTAGCAGGTACTCTTCATCAGGCGATCCAACGCCGAAAGAAAATGACTTTTACCAATGCGTTACGCCTGGTCAATGGCGCAGGGGACGGCCTGGATGGCCTTTTGGTCGACCGGTATAATAAACATTTCCATATCCAATTCCTGGCTGATCATTGGGACAGCTACCGGCAAGACATCGGCCGTGTTTTGACCGAGTCATTTGCGGTTGAATATTTGATCATTAAATCCCGCCGGAGCCTGGATATCACAACCGAAGTGCTGATAGGCGCTGATCCGTCCACTTTTGTTGAAGAACATGGCTTAAAATTTGAGGTCAATTTAAATGACGGGCTTAATTGCGGCCTTTTTTTGGATATGCGTCACAACCGCTGGATCGTGGGCCACGCAAGTGCACAGGCAAAAGTTCTTGTTTGCTTTGCGTACACTTGTTCTTTCGGTGTTCATGCCCGCAGGAATGGTGCTCGGGAGGTCATTAATACGGACATCAGCCGTAAGACCCTCGAGAGGGGAAGGATCAATTATCAATTAAATGGTTTATCCACGACGGACAAAGAATTTATCAAGGCGGACTCTGTTTCTTACATGCAGAGGGCTTTTAAAAAGGGCAATACCTTTGATCTGATCATCCTTGACCCTCCTTCATTTGCCCGCCATGAGGGCAAGGTATTTCAAATTAAACGCGATCTGCCTAAGGCAATTGCACTGGCTGTGGCGATCTTAAATCCCGGAGGGAAGCTCTTGGTATCCACCAATTATAGCGGCATTAGTCATGCGGACCTGGAACGCATTCTTGCCCGGGGTCTTAACGGACGCAAGGTGGCTCAGATCCAGCGGGTGGGACAAGACGAGGATTTTGTCGGCAGCAACAGCTTTAAGGAAAGTTATCTGGTGGGTTTATGGGTCAAGTTCATCTAGAACGGGCTTTGTCTAAATTAGGCGTTGCTTCGCGTCGTCAGACCAAGCAATGGATCGAAGAGGGTCTCATCGCGGTCAACGGCCGTGTTATCAAAGACCCGGCATTTTTAGTTGTCCCCGAGAAAGCCCAGATTACGATCAACGGTAAACCCGTGGCCCGGGCAGAATCCTGCACGATCATGCTTAATAAGCCTAAAGGCATTGTGACGACACGATCAGATGAAAAAGGGCGTAAAACTATTTATGATCTGCTGCCGGCTCATTTGCAGCATTTGCATCCGGTCGGACGCCTGGACATGGCCAGCTGTGGTTTGCTTTTGATGACCACGGACACCAAGCTTTCTAATTTTCTGACAGATCCGTCCAATGAAATACCGCGTATTTATACGGTAACAGCGGCTGGACTTATCAGCGACGATGATGTCAAGCGATTATCCCAGGGTATCGAAGACAAAGGAGAGTTGCTTAAGCCAAGGTCAATTGTTTTGCGCAAAGCCAGTAACAAAGAATCACATTTGATCATAGAACTGACCGAAGGCAAGAACCGCGAGATCCGCCGGATGTTCGAATCTTTGGGCACTGAAGTCACGGCATTAAAACGGACAGCTTTTGGAAAATTAAAATTAGGCGAACTCGAACCCGGCAAGTTTTGTGAGGCCACTAAAAAGGAAATAATATAATGGAATATGATGTGATCATTGTGGGGGCTGGTGCGGCGGGTTTGATGACGGCGATCCAGGCTGCTCAAGGCGGCTTGAAGGTGCTTTTGCTGGAAGGGCAGAACAAGGTGGGGGCCAAGATCCTCATGTCCGGAGGGACCCGGTGTAATGTCACCAATAAGACTGTCAGCGAAAAAGATTTTAACAGCGAACATATCATTTATGTGCGCAATATCCTGCGCGCTTTTAGCAATACGGACACTATTGAATTCTTTAAAGACCTGGGCGTTGAAATGCTCCTTGAGCCGACAGGAAAATATTTCCCGACCACGCATTCGGGCAAGACCGTACTTGAAGCCCTATTGCGCAAGGTCGAATCAAGCAAGGTCACCCTTTTGACAGGGCATAAGGTCATCGCGGTCACCCGGGCCCATGACGCTTTCGTCGTCAAAGGAGACCATTTTCATTTTAGCGCCGGGAAAATAGTACTCACCACCGGAGGATTGTCCTATCCTACGACCGGCAGTGACGGGACCGGATATCGATTGGCCCAATCATTCGGGCATTCCATGGTTGATACAACGCCTGCCCTGACACCCCTGACTACCTTTGATGGTGACTTTAAATCCTTATCAGGGATAACACTGGATGTTAAGCTGACACTTTTAGATGGCGGCAAGAGGGGCATATCGTTTCAGGACGGTTTTTTATTCACACACCTTGGTTTTTCCGGACCCGCGGCCCTGGACATCAGCCGGCACTATTTGCATGCCCAAGACCCCAAAAAGATCTTGGCTAATTTTATCCCGGCATTTGATGAAAATTCTATGCTAGCTTATTTGCGTCAGCTACAGGAGAAAACCCCCCGAAAGACGATCAAGGGTATTTTGTTGGAATATTTGCCGCAACGATTGGCTGAAGTCATTCTCAAGAAAACCCGTATTGATGGCTCATTGCCATTGAATCAATTGGATAAAGCCTCCCGTCAACGATTGATCGACCATTGCGTGCAATATCCGCTTGAAGTAACAGGTGTGCTCGGGTATAGTAAGGCAGAAGTGACAGCCGGCGGCATTGATTGGTCAGCCATTGATCCCAAAACATTAGGCTCAACAATAATGCCGGGTTTGTTTTTTGCCGGGGAGATCTTGGATGTGGATGGCCGCATCGGAGGATTTAATTTTCAATGGGCCTGGGCCAGCGGGTATTGTGTGGCGCAGGCATTAAAAAGCCGATTAGGAGAAAATAAATGAGTAAGAAGATCATTAAAACAGACAAAGCATCCTTGCCCGTGGGGCCGTATAATCAGGCGGTGTCCATCGGTAATTTAATTTATACCGCCGGACAGATCCCGTTGGATAAACAGGGCAATATGGTTGCCGGCGGCATCAAGGAACAGACAGAGCAGGTCATCCAAAATTTGATCGCGGTCTTAACCCAAGGAGGATCGTCGCTGGAAAAGGTGGTCAAGGCCACGGTATTCATGAAGGACCTGAATGATTTCGCAGGGATGAATGAGGTTTATGCCAAACATTTCAAGAATGAAACGGCACCGGCCCGCAGCACCCTTCAGGTGGCCCGTATCCCGAAGGATTCGTTGGTTGAAATTGAAGTTGTTGCCTATATCTAGGGATAATTATGAAAGTATTGATCATCAGTTTGATGGTACTGGCTGTTTTTTTAATTGCCCGCCGGGCCCAGGCACTTGAGTCTTTGGATACGAGTGGCGCAGGGAGCATCTACGATTTTAGGGTCAAGACCATTGACGGAGCAGACAAGAGCCTGTCAGACTATAAAGGGCAGGTGGTTTTAGTGGTCAACACGGCCAGCCGTTGCGGCTTTACCCATCAATATGCCGGTTTGGAAGAATTGTATGACAAGTACAAGGCTAAAGGTTTTACCATCCTGGCTTTTCCGGAGAATGATTTTTTAAATCAGGAACCTGGCGATAACAGCACGATCAAAAAATTTTGTGAGTTAAAATATAAGGTCACCTTTCCGCTTTTTGCCAAGATCAGTGTCAAAGGCCCAGCCATGGCGCCGTTGTACCATTATTTGACAACAGCCTCCGGTTTTAACGGGGATATTACCTGGAATTTCAATAAATTCCTGGTCAACCGCCAAGGCAAGGTCATTGGCCGCTATGGTTCCAGGACAGAACCTCTGGACCCGAGTGTCGAAAAAGACGTGACTAATGCCCTACAATGACATTCTCCATATGCTGCCTGTGGCTACCCAAAAGGTCGTAGGCGAGATGACCGCTTTATTCGAAAAGATCGACGATCAAACAAAGATATTTGCCAGGCAAACCGGACTTAAATGCAAACACGGCTGCGGGGCATGCTGTACTAACCCTGATATAGAGATTACGGTCGCTGATGCATTGCCAATGGCCGTATATTTATGGTCCAAAGGCCACGTAGAAAGCATTTTAGACGTTATCCGGTCGCCTTCATCTAATAGCGTATGCATTTTTTATAAAGCTGACCTTTTAGTCCAAGGCCAGGGAAGCTGCAGTATCTATCCGTATCGTCCGGGAATCTGCCGCTTATTCGGCTTTGCCAGCCGCACAGACAAGCATAATCAGCGCGAACTGCTGACGTGCAAGATCATCAAGGACAGCCACGCAAAAGCCTGTCAATTGGCCCAGGAAAAATTACAAAAAGGGCTTTGCGAGGCCCCGTTGCTATCCAATCATGCCCTAACGGTTGCAAGCATCGATCCTGTTCACGGCCATAAGCAGCTGCCTATCAATCAGGCGATCAGATTGGCCCTGGAAAAGATAGGATACAGGATACAGAATTCAAAACAGTAGTTGCCGATTGTTATTAAATAGTTGTATAATTAATTATGGCTGCTAAAAAAACGATCTTGTTCATTGAAGACAACCCTGTCGACAGGACATTGCTCAGCAGATTATTATCAAAATACGATTTTAATGTGATCTTGGCAGAGAACGGGCCTGACGGGTTACGCATGACCCTAGAGGGCAAGATTGACATTATTCTGATGGACATTCTTCTACCTGGCATTTCAGGGATTGAATTGTGTAAAAAGATCAAGAAAAACCCGGCCACCCAGAGTATTCCCGTTATTTTTTATACGTCGATCGATACGCCTAAGCATCTCATTGATTATGAATCATACGGCGCTATTGATTATATCCAAAAAACCATGCCTCCCCAGGACCTCATCGCTTCGATCAACTCAATCTTGAAGGATTAAGAGAAGTATCTGCCAAGAGATTATTAAGCTTGCTTGACAAGCAAGAGGAGTTGTTTTATAGTGTTTAAGGCCAGGAGGTAAATCTTCCCGCCGACGTCTTTTCCGCTATATATTCAATTAAAAAGCAGGGCATGAAACAGGCAATACTATATCTGCAGGACCAAACAAGCTTCCGCGGACATACTTTAAAAGAGACCGGGGAAACCTCAGGCGAAGCTATCTTTAATACCGCCATGACCGGTTATCAGGAAGTTTTGACTGATCCATCCTATACAGGCCAGATCGTAGTGATGACCTATCCGTTGATCGGCAATTACGGCATCAACGATCAGGATGTTGAGTCTGACCGTATTCACGTCAAAGGGTTTGTCGTCAAAGAATTTTCCCGGCGCCCTTCTAATTGGCGGTCCCAAAAAAGCCTTACCGAATATTTAAATGATAATAAGATCCTGGCTATGGAAGGGGTTGACACCCGAGCGTTGACCCGTCATCTGCGTATGTCCGGGGCCATGAAGGCGATCATCTCAACTGAGGATTTTGATCCTAAAAGCCTGGCGAAAAAGCTGGAAGAAATGCCTTCCATGGAAGGCATGGATTTTGTCAAGGATGTCAGCACCGCTAAAAAATATGTTTGGAAGCACCAAGGGCCCCGGCGCTATAAGATCGCGGCCATTGATTGCGGGATCAAGTTCAATATTTTACGTATCCTGGCGGACTTAGGCTGTGAAGTGCATGTGTTCCCGGCCAAGGCAACGCCTAAGGAGATCATGGCTATCAAGCCCGACGGGATATTTCTTTCCAACGGGCCCGGCGATCCGGCGGTG
This sequence comes from uncultured Planctomycetales bacterium, assembly GCA_964487685.1. GTDB lineage: Bacteria > Omnitrophota > Gorgyraeia > Zapsychrales > Fredricksoniimonadaceae > JABDGZ01. Next base: position 5,707 of record CAZASA010000003.1, on the reverse strand, counting down.
GTCACCTATGTTATTCAGACAGTCCAGGAGCTGTTGGGACAGGCCCCTATTTTCGGTATTTGCTTAGGCAATCAGATCCTGGGGCTGGCATTAGGCGGCAAGACCTATAAATTAAAATTCGGCCATCACGGGGCTAATCATCCGGTGAAGGATTTTGAAGGTAAACGTATCGGGATCACGAGCCAGAACCATGGTTTTTGTGTGGATATTAAAAGCCTTAATGCCGATGATGTCGAGATCATCCATGTGAATTTAAACGATAAAAGCGTTGAGGGGATCCGGCATAAGAAATTCCCGGCATTCTCTATTCAATATCACCCGGAATCGGCCCCTGGCCCGCACGATTCCCAATATTTGTTCAACCAATTCATTCAGATGATAGATGATTATAAGAAAAATGGATTCCCGCTTTCGCGGGAATGACGAACAATGAGTAAAAAAAATGCCCAAACGCGTTGATATTAAAAAAATCATGATCATCGGAGCAGGGCCCATTGTCATCGGCCAGGCGTGCGAATTTGATTATTCCGGCTCGCAGGCCTGCAAGGCCCTGAAAGAAGAAGGCTATAAGGTGGTGCTGGTCAATTCCAATCCGGCCACCATCATGACCGATCCGGGTATCGCGGACGCCACCTACATTGAACCTTTGACCCCGGAATTCCTGGAATACATTATCAAAAAAGAAAAACCCGACGCTATTTTGCCCACCTTAGGCGGGCAAACAGGCTTGAATTTGGCCATGCAGCTGCATGAGAGAGGCATTTTGGCCAAATACAAGGTTGAAATGCTGGGGGCCAAATATGAAGTGATCAAAAAAGCCGAAGACCGCAGTGAATTTAAGGCCGCGTGCATCAAGGTGGGCTTGGATGTGCCCAAGAGCGTTTTCGCGCATAATATTGCCGAAGCCAAGCAAGCGGTCAAGGAGATCGGATTTCCCTGCATCGTGCGGGCCTCATTCACTTTAGGCGGCACCGGCGGCGGGATCGCGCATGATCTTGAAGAGTTTGAGCGCATCGCGGCTTTAGGGATCGAAAGCTCCATGATCCATGAGATCCTCATTGAAGAGTCCATCGAAGGCTGGAAAGAATATGAATTGGAAGTGATGAGGGACCATAGCGATAATGTCGTGATCGTCTGTTCCATTGAAAACTTGGACCCGATGGGGGTTCATACGGGGGACAGCATTACGGTCGCCCCGGCACAGACCTTGACGGATGACGAATATCAGAACATGCGGGATGCTTCCATCCGCTTGATCCGTGAGATCGGGGTTGAGACCGGAGGGTCGAACATCCAATTCGCCGTGGACCCCACCAACGGCCGCATGGTGGTCATTGAGATGAACCCACGCGTCTCGCGTTCCTCGGCGCTGGCCTCCAAAGCCACGGGATTTCCGATCGCCAAGTTCGCGGCCAAATTGGCCGTGGGCTATTCGCTTGATGAGATCCAAAATGATATCACCCGGGAAACGCCGGCGTGCTTTGAGCCTACCATCGACTATGTTGTTGTCAAGATCCCGCGTTTTACCTTTGAAAAATTTCCGGAAGCCAAGGATATCCTGGGCATACAGATGAAAAGTGTCGGCGAGACCATGGCCATCGGCCGCAATTTCAAGGAAGCCTTGCAAAAAGGTTTAAGAGGCCTCGAGATCGACCACACGGGTCTCGACAATAAACAGGACTGGCGCTATATCGAAGATGAGAAGATGAGCCTCAGGCTTTCAGAGCCCAACGCTTCACGCATATTCTATTTGAAATACGCTTTGCAAAAAGGCATGAGTATCGAGGAGGTTTCACAAGTATCCAAGATCGACGTCTGGTTCATTGACCAGATCGCCCAGATCTTGGAATTGGAAGATCATATAAAATCCGTTGCCGCTTCAACCAAGACCTTAGGCCCAGAGTTGCTGCGACAGGCCAAGGAATTTGGTTTTTCCGATGCCCAATTAGGCGAATTCCTGGATAAAAGTGAAAAAGACGTTCGTGCCATGCGTAAAGAATTAGGCATCGTGGCCACCTTCAAAGTGGTGGATACCTGTGCCGCGGAATTCGAAGCGTATACACCGTACTATTATTCGACCTATGAGACTGAGGATGAAGCCCTTATTAATAATCAAAAAAGAAAATCTAAAAAGAAAAAGATCATGATCTTAGGCGGCGGACCCAACCGTATCGGCCAGGGGATCGAATTTGATTATTGCTGCTGCCATGCGGCCTTTGCCCTTAAGGAAATGGGCTTTGAGACCATCATGGTCAATTCTAATCCTGAGACGGTATCGACGGATTATGACACGTCCGACAGGCTGTATTTCGAGCCGTTGACCTATGAAGATGTGATGAATATTTATGATGTGGAAAAACCCGACGGGGTGATCGTGCAATTCGGCGGACAGACACCGCTTAATTTGGCCAGGCGGCTGTCCCAGTCCGGGGTGCCGATCATAGGCACCACGGTTGATTCCATTGATCTGGCCGAGAACCGGGAGCATTTTTCCAAATTAATGGACACCTTAAGGCTTAAACAGCCCCAGAACGCCTCGACAACGACCAAGGAAGAGACCCTGGTCGCGGCCGGCCGCATCGGTTATCCTGTGTTGGTCAGGCCTTCTTACGTGTTGGGCGGGCGGGCGATGCGCATTGTTTATGATGAAGAATCGCTAAAATCTTTTTTGGATGAACTGCACAGCGTTTCGCGCGGGCATCCGGTCCTGATCGATAAATTCTTGGAAGACGCCCAGGAAGTTGATGTGGATGCGATTTGCGACGGGAAGGATGTATATGTGGCCGGGGTCATGGAGCATATTGAGAACGCGGGGATCCATTCGGGGGACTCAGCCTGCGTTTTGCCGCCCCACACTTTAAGCGCTGAGGTGATCCGTGACATCAAGGACCAAACCGTTTGCCTGGCCCATGCGTTAAAAGTGATCGGGCTTATGAACATTCAATTCGCGGTCAAGGGCCGTCAGGTGTATGTGTTGGAAGTTAATCCGCGGGCATCGCGCACCGCTCCATTTGTAAGCAAAGCGACCGGCATACCGTTGGCCAAGATCGCGGCCCAGATCATGGCCGGCAAGAAATTGAGTGATTTTAAATTGGCCAATCCTGAAGATATGACCTATATCTGTGTCAAAGAATCAGTCCTGCCTTTTAGCCGCTTTTCCGGTGTTGATATCATCTTAGGTCCGGAAATGAAATCTACCGGCGAGGTCATGGGCATTGCCAGTAGTTTTGGCGCTGCTTTTGCCAAATCACAAATGGCGGCCAATCAGGCCTTGCCTAAGAAGGGCTGCGTTTTTATCAGTGTCAATGACCATGACAAGCGCGACCTGGTTGTGATCGCCCGGAAATTAGAGGAATTAAAATTCAAGATCATGGCCACCAAAGGCACGGGGCAGACCATCCGTTCAGCGGGGATCAATGTGACTATTGTGGATAAACATCATGAAGGTGAAGAAAACGCATTGACATTAGTCAAAAAAGGTGAGATAAATCTTATTATCAATACGCCTTCAGGGAAAAAGAGCCAGTCGGATATGCGGGTGATCCGGGCGGCCGCTATTTTGCACAACATTCCCTGTATCACAACCTTGCAGGGCGCATGGGCCGCGGTCAATGGAATGGAAGCGAGTATCAAGGAAGAGTTTACAGTTGAGTCGTTGCAGAATTTGTATTCTCGTGTCATTGCGAAGGACCTCCACAACACCCGGTGTTAGGAAGGTTAATCCTTCCTAACACCGGGTGTTAGGATGGTCAATGGAGGCAATAGATGTGCGGGATCGTCGGGATCAGTCATCATAAAGAAGCCAGTAAAATGGCCTTTTTAGGCCTGTACGCATTGCAGCACCGGGGTGAAGAAGCAGCAGGCATCGTCTCTTACGACGGCCGTGAAATGCACGTCATTAAAAAAGACGGGCTGGCGGTTGATAATTTCGATGAAAGCAATATCACCAAATTAAAAGGCCACATGGCCATCGCTCACACCCGGTATTCCACCACCGGTGCTTCGCATATCAAGAATATCCAGCCCATCTTAGTCAGCCATCGCAAGAAACCCATCGCCATCGCCCATAACGGCAATTTGATCAATACGGATGAACTTTATGCCAAGTTTGAGGACGAAGGCTCTATTTTTCAAACTTCCATGGATTCGGAAATGTTTGTCCATCTATTGGCCAAGACCCCTAATGGGAACATGGCCCAATGGTTGACCAAGGTATTTGTTCAGGTCCAGGGCGCTTACTCAGTGGTCCTTTTACTGGAAGAATGTTTGGTCGGTGCCCGTGACCCTCAGGGATTTCGTCCCTTATGTTTAGGGAAATTAGGCGACGGGTACATTTTAGCCTCCGAGAGCTGCGCTTTTGACCTGATGAAGGCGGATTTCGTGCGCGAGATCGAACCTGGCGAGATCGTCATCATCAAGGGCAATAAACTGGAATCCATCTTTTTGCCGGGCAGTAAGGAAGCCAAAAAAGCTTTCTGTGTCTTTGAAAATGTTTATTTCGCCCGTCCTGACAGCACTATTTTTGACGATAATATTTATTTGGTCAGGAAACGATTAGGCGTTCAACTGGCTAAGGAACATCCTATTAAAGCAGATTTTGTCATGGGTATCCCGGATTCAGGCCTTTACGCGGCCATTGGTTATGCCCAGGAATTAGGGCTGCCGTATGAAATGGGGATGATCCGTAACCATTATATCGGGCGTACCTTTATCCAACCCACTCAATTTTTGCGTGATTTTCGTGTGCGGGTCAAGCTTAACCCTATCCAGGAAGTGATCAAGGATAAAAAGGTCGTGGTCATTGAGGATTCCATAGTCAGGGGAACAACGTCCCGCAGCCGTATCCAGGAATTGCGTGATTCGGGCGCCAAAGAGATCCATATGCGTATCTCATGCCCGCCTATCAAGTCCCCGTGTTTTTACGGGATCGATTTTCCCTCAACAGGGGAATTGATCGCTTATAACAAAACAGTCCAGGAGATCGCGGATTTCATTAAGGTCGATTCATTGGGGTTTTTGAGCCTGGAGGGGATGTTGTCAGTCATGAAAAAAGGCTCTAATTTCTGCTCGGCGTGTTATACTGGTAAATATCCGACGGCAATACCCAGGAACACCAATAAATTAAAGCTGGAGACTACAGCGTGAGCAAATTCATTTTTATTACGGGCGGGGTTGTTTCAAGTTTAGGCAAAGGTATAGCAGCTGCGTCGATCGGGAAATTACTGGAAGCGCGCGGGCTTAAGACCGCCATCATCAAATGCGACCCGTATTTGAACGTCGATCCCGGCACCATGAATCCCTATCAGCACGGGGAGGTCTATGTCACCGACGATGGCGCGGAAACCGATCTTGACCTGGGCCATTACGAGCGTTTCACCCATACCCAGCTTTCCAAGGACAGCAGTATTACCGCCGGAAAAGTTTATTATTCCGTGATCACCAAGGAACGCCACGGGGATTATCTGGGCAAGACCGTGCAGATCATCCCGCATATCACCGATGAGATCAAGGAACGCATCAGGAAGGTCTCCAAGTCCAATGACGTGGATGTGACCATTGTTGAGATCGGCGGAACAGTTGGCGACATTGAGAGTCTTCCGTTTTTGGAAGCTATCAGGCAATTGCGCTGGGAATTAGGCGAGTCGTATGCCCTGAATATCCATGTGACCTTGCTGCCGTATATCAAATCCGCCGGCGAGCAGAAAAC
>CAZASA010000002.1:0-69718 GCA_964487685.1 uncultured Planctomycetales bacterium | reverse complement strand
GGATCAATTTTTCCGTTTCTGCCTGCATCAATTTGGAAAGCGGGATCTTGGTCCATTTGGCGATGATCTCGATAATATCCCGGTCATCCACCTCTTCTTTAAGCAAACAGCCGTCCTTTTGCAATTTGGATAATTCCTTATTGCCGGCCTCTAATTTCTTATTAAGCTCAACTAAGGTGCCATAACGGATCTCTGCCACCTTGTTAAGGTCACCTATTTTTTCAGCTTTGATCTCTTCTGATTTCTTCTCCTCAATTTGCGCTTTTACAGCACGGATGCGATCGATCACAGCCTTTTCATTCTGCCAGCGCAGGCGCATCACCTTATTGGTTTCTTTAAGGCGGTTTAATTCCTCGTCGATCTTCTTTAACCGATCTTTGGATGGAGCGTCGGACTCTTTCTTTAGGGCCTGACGCTCGATCTCAAGGCGACGGATATCGCGCTCATTGGTATCAAGTTCCTGGGGCATGCTGTCGATCTCGATACGCAGACGGGACGCTGCTTCATCAATGAGATCAATGGCCTTATCCGGCAGGAAACGGTCCGTGATATAGCGTTGGCTCATCATGGCCGCGGCCACAATAGCAGAATCCTGGATACGCACGCCGTGATGCACCTCATATTTTTCTTTAAGTCCGCGTAAGATCGCAATAGTATCTTCGACGCTTGGCTCGTTGACCATGACCTGCGCAAAACGTCTTTCTAAGGCCGCGTCTTTTTCAATATGCTGGCGATATTCATCAAGGGTGGTTGCCCCAATGCAATGCAAAGCCCCGCGGGCCAAGGCAGGTTTTAGCATGTTGGAGGCGTCCATCGATCCTTCAGCCCGTCCTGCCCCCACAATAGTATGTAACTCGTCAATAAATAAAATAACTGCTCCATTTTGGTCCTCTACTTCCTTTAACACCGCTTTAAGGCGGTCTTCAAATTCTCCCCTAAATTTTGCCCCGGCCACCAATGCCCCCATATCAAGGACAATGACGCGTTTATGCTTAAGCCCGTCAGGGACGTCCCCCCGAAAGATACGCTGGGCCAATCCCTCGACAATGGCTGTCTTGCCCACCCCGGGCTCGCCGATCAAAACCGGATTGTTCTTGGTGCGTCTCGACAGCACCTGGATGACTCGGCGGATCTCTTCATCGCGGCCGATCACCGGGTCTAATTTGTCCTTGGCCGCAAGCTCAGTCAGGTCACGGCCATATTTTTCCAATGCCTGGTATTTTTCTTCCGGATTTTGGTCCATGACCCTTTGTCCTTTACGGATGGTTTCTAAGATTTTTAATATATCGGTATCACGAATGCCCCGCTTGGCCAATACTTCCCCTGTTACCCCTTTTTTCTCCCTGACCAAACTTATAAATAAATGTTCCAGCGCCACATACTCATCCTTCATCTGTTTGGCCAACTCCTGAGCTTGACCCAATACAGCGTCTAAACGCGATGATACATGAGGGGCTTGCTCACCGGATGTTTCTACCGAAGGTTTATCTTCCAAATACCGGCGTAAAGAACTGCTAAGTTCTTTAGTATCCATGCTCAATTTTTTTAATATCCCTGAGATAAGACCATTATCATCATCCAGCAAATTTACGGCCAAATGCTCCGGTTCAATGGCCTGATGATGGAGTTCCTGGGCCAAATGCACCGACTTTTCAATCGCTTCCTGGCTCTTAAGGGTAAATTTATTGATATCGAACATGATCTAAAGAAAATTCTCTTACCATAGGATTGGCACTCTTATGTTGTGTCTGCTAATTTTTAGACCTTAAAAAGGCCTTCCGTTCTCTACGGCAGGCAGGCTATCAAATTTGCTATAGTTTTAGCTCAGTTGAGGAAGTTTGGCACTCTCAACTCATAAGTGCTAATATAGCACGGTTTTTTTATTTGTCAAGGGCCGTCCCTCTAGACCAGGATAAAACTCTATTTATTGTCGATATATCCCATGGACGCCGATCCGCCTGAAGTCGCACTTGCGGTGTCTGAATCGCTTGTTGAACTACTATTGGTCTGCGTATTGCTCGTATCGACGGTGTTGTTGCTTTGCGCCCATCCATTACTTCCCAAGACAAATAATCCCGTGCAAAGAACTAAAATGGCTGCGAATGATTTCATATGTTCTCCCTTTTTTTAGAATTCAATCAATGGATAATTTTATCATACCTCGAGAAAAAGAAAATCAATTAGCTGGGATTCTTGATCAATTGGATGTACCCAAAAGGGACCTGGGCAAACCAAAAAGCCAGAATGACCATTAAATTAAAAACTACTTTCAGGCAACCTGCAATGCCCCACGCCAATGGCGCGGCCCAAAGTCCGGCTAGGGCTAAAACTAAACCTAAAGCAACGGTCAGATCCAATAATGGAACAATAAACAGATTAGCAACCAATGCAATGGGAGCGATGGTGCCAAAATGCCAAATTTGAAATGGCGTGATCCCGAGCCATGCCGCTGTTGAAACTGATAAAGCGCAAGATAGCCATTTGGGACAAAATGATAGTCGTTTCTCTAAAGGAGTATACAAAATAATGATGGCCGCAACTGCGGCAAAAGAAAGCTGAAAGCTTGTATTGAATAGATTGCTTGCGTCCATAAGCAATAAAACAAGGCCGGCAAAAGCTAACGAATTCAATGCATCGCTTTCATGTTCAATGCTATAAGAGGCCAAAAGGATCGATGCCATGAATGCCGCGCGCAGAACCGGTACTGAACCACCGGTCAACATCGCATAAAGAATTATGATCAGGATACTTAAACCCGCTTGCCAGGGACGCGGTACCCTGATCACTTTTAAAATAAAGACGACCATTGCCGTCATCATGGCCATATGGATACCAGCGATCACTAAAATATGCCCTGTGCCGGTATGCCTGAAGGCCATATTGATCTCTTTGGGAATTTGGCCCCTGTCCCCTAAAACGATCGCCGATATAGTCCCTGCTTCCGGGGCATCCAGGTATTGATAAAGCGATCGCCTTAAGAGCTCACGCCAATCATGCAGGATATCCATGGCCGGCGGATGGGCGACGTGGGCCAAGGCCGCGCCCAAAAAAAATAAAGCTAAGTATATCGGCCAAATTTTAGGATAAAAAAGAAATAATAATACCAAGAGCGCAGAGGCCCAAAGCCAGAAGAGTAAAGCCAAAGGCAAAAAATGCCCAATGATAATGCCTAAAGATAAAACCAATACCAACCAACAACAGGGGCGATGAGTTCCATTCATAATTCTATCAGCTCCTTGATATGCGCATAGCGCTTGGCTGTCATGCCATCGACATCTTGAAGATCTTCCAGTGATTTAAAAGGGCCGTTCTCCTTGCGATAATCAAGGATTCGGATTGACAGTTTGGCACCGATCCCGGGAAGCATCTGCAATTGGTCTGCCCTGGACGTATTGATATTGACCTTGAACTGCCGCACAGATCTTGCCCACCGCACCGGTGCAATGTCCCGGCGCAACATCAATTGCACCGCCGCGCCAGCAATAAAAACGATCATGATCAGGCAGATGAATTTACGTTCTTGAGGTGTTAAATAAAACATGATAAAACCAACCAAGGGTTATCGATTCTTATTGACATGCTTTCATTATTCGGATATATTTTACCAGGTTGGATGCCTTGGTGACCATCGCTCGTAACTGACGATCTGAGCCCGGGATTATCTCCCCTGGAGGGAGATCTCCAGCCCATTTTTATTTCCCTCGATACAATAACCTCAACATCTCCTTGGCTGTCACAACCATATCTGCTTCCTTGTCTCCTCTAAAAACATTCAAAGCTGCTTTATGTGCCCCGCTGGACTTCCCGACATAACCAAAACGAATATCTGGAACACTCTTTCCGTTTTTATTTAACAATTGAATTATAATATTCTTAATAGTTACTTCATGCCCTGTATACTCACGGTCAATCACCACTGAATCTACTATTTCATCTGCCAATAAGAAATAAATCAATGCCGCAAAGACTTTATACACATAATTTTGTTTAGGGCGATCCAAAGTCCTCATAACGGCCAATAATTTTTGTTTCTCCGTGCCAGCTATTTTCACGCTTTTAATTCGACTATTCGCATAGGCCACGATGGTCAATTTATTCGTATCTTCAACCTTGCCGGATTGATCGATATGATAAGTCATATTAATTTTGAGGGGGAATTAAAAGATGTTCCTGGGGAAGGAACAGGGAAATTATAGCAAAATCCCGGAAGAATCCAAAGAATTTTTAAAGACTGACCGGATATCAGCAATAGGGGTGATCTTGTAGACGACCGGCGTCAGGCTCTGCAGGCCGTCCTTCCTGATCTCGGCAGCCATGGCCGCATCAAATGTCATCACAACCCCAGCGCCTTCTTTGAGATCTGTGGTTTTCATATTAGCTGTATTAAGATCAATACCGCCATTTCTTGTCAAAATATTCTGCCTTTGTAATACAGGGGCTAAAGATTGCATGGCTGGGTCAATAGGCGGCTTCTTCGGTGAATGAATTTCATATATTGAAGCTGTAAGATAAGGGGTTATCGTTATATCCGTGGTATTATCCGGATGTGTTCGAGTTTCGATTTTGCACACGTACCCCTTGGATGATAATTCTACTGTTAATCTTTGATGCAATTCAGGTATCAAATCCGGGACCTGATCTTCACTATCATATCCCCAGATACTGACCCTTGCCTGAACCCCGTCTTTTGAACCATGCACAAATATGAGCCTCAAATGGTCCTTATTTTTATCGAGAACCTGAGCAATGATGCGTGCAGCTTCAGAAGATACGCGTCTGACGATAAAATACTTGCTTAGCTCAAATATTTTCTGGGCAAAATTCGAAATTTTCCCGACATTTAAAGTAATCAGATGGACCGACATCACTGCTTTTTTAGTTAAATTTGATAATTGGAGGGTCAATAAACCCACGCTTTCAAATATACGATTCTCTTCTTCGGGAGATAAAGTGTTTCGGTTTAAATTTAGATTGATACTCTCATTAATTATATTGAACATATCCTCAAGATACGTTAATTCAGTCTCAAATTCAGCCGCAGTCATCTCTTCATCATCAGGAAAGGGAGTATGTTGTGCTGAGAAATTTATGACCGACCAAGCTAAAACATCAAGCTTTGGTCCTAATTCATTCTGCTTGGTATCAGGCATTGTCTTTATACCTTCATAAAGTTTATTTAAGCCTGATAATAAAACCCTCATATTCATGAGCTGATTGGTAGCAAGTCCCAGGCTTAGCGAAAACCTTGTCACGTTTAAATAATTTTGCATGCTCCCAAAATCAGTATCAAACTCCTGCACTGTCATCGCAGGACTTGCTTCTGCAGCTAAATGTGTCTCTGCTTTCATTTTGACGATATCTTCCGTCAAGCGGCCACTCAATTCTTGAAATGAGCCCTCATGATCGTACTTACTTGAAAATTCAACGGTTCTTCTATCAGGTTCTGACAAAAACTGCTTATTAACAAGTTCCAGTCCATATTCCTTGGCAATCCTTGCCAGTGATTCCTCGACTGGATCCTTAGAGGAATACCACACTCCTTTTATTTGGATTTGACGGTCACGGTATATAAAAGGATTTGTGATGATTGTCGCATGCGAATAATGTTTATTTTCATGGGCTTCTATTAATTCCGGTAACAACCAAGTCATAATTCTTAAAGAATTATCATCGTTTGTAGTCATTGCTTGATTAACAGCTGCCCTCATATCCTGGGCAAGCTTGTCGGAAATGGCACTTAATGCGGTGTTTAGCTCATCAGGCTTTGTCAATGACTGCAAATAGCTTTGATAAAAAGCCTTGGAATGTCCCATCTTCTCAACAAAGGCGCCAATGATAGCATTGGCCCTTTTTTCATCGGTGCCAAGATAGAATAATTGATTGACCGGTTTACAATTACTGGTGGGATCAAGTTTGACGCTAAGCGTATACCCGTCTTCGAATTGAAAGACCGTCATCCGATAGCTCCGGGGCTTCTGTAACGTGGAAATGATGAGCATATCGTTTTTCTTAAACGCACTGTGTTTCAACGCTTGAAGGATCACGTCAAATTTCGCGTTTAAACTTCCATATACGCCATCTGAACTTTTTAAAGATTTATTCTCTATTAGCCATTTAAAAAGACCCTTGCTATTGTCCACCGATAATCCATTAAAGGCATCCGCGGTAAATATTTCCCAATCGTCCCCCATTTTAAAACTTCTTAGCGATTTAAGCCAGGAAGGCATTACTGGCATCTGGTCCCCTGCCGATAACATGCTTGAGTTGGGCAACATTTGCTCAACTAATGCTCCCAATAATTTATATGCTGGATGATCGTTCTTAGTAAAGAATGGAACGCCCCATTTTTCAAATTCTAATCTTACTTCATCACTTTTAATACCTGACCAGGCAACAAGCGGTAAATGGCTGTACGCAGGATTTCCCTTAAGGGATCTGACGAAGGACGATCCATTCATTCCCGGCATTTGAAAATCGAAAATGATCCCATCCACCTTTTCCTTCCCGGCCGCCAATTTATCAATGGCTTCCTGTCCATCCCCTGCATAGATGAATTTAATTTTATGATCATCTATTGCTATTTGAAGATATAACCGGTCTCTGGGATGATCGTCAACGATCAATATCGTTTTCCCATTCAATCGTTCTTTAATTTCAGCAACCGACATCGCTGGATCTGGATAACTATGCGGTATCATGCCTGAATAAGAATGATTATCAATACAGTATTCCAGGTGATCACGTAGCTCATCGACCAATTGGGAATACTTTTTAAGCGGTGCAAAATGATTGATGGCGTTCTGAAGGCCCCCAATCAAATCTTCCTCTGTAATTGCCTCCGGGGAAGCATAAGCTTTTTCCCATTCAGGTAAATTAAATCGATGAAAAAGCGCCTTGATCTCACCCGCTTGCTGAGCCACCGACATCGCCGGGCTGGATTCTGATAGTTTTTGGCGAAGGGCTTGCCAGATCTCGTCTGCTTCCTTTGACATGCCTTGGGCTTTTGCAGCTGTCAATAAGGCCACTGTTTGATCGACCTTCCATTGAACTGGTGAATCTTCATTACTCGTGATCCCGGCGAACAATTTTTCAACTATTTGGGGGACAGAAAGAGGCCCGGGGTATAAGTCTAACTTCCCTTGCAGGGCACCCTGAAGATAATACGGGAATGCCAACCTGATCTCATGGTGAAATGAAAAAGCCCCATTGTGCAATCTCTTGATCTCATTAAAATCATCGGGATATTGGTCCTTCCATGAGGGCAGTTTCCAATTTAAACCCAGCACTTCATAAGGCAGATAATTTTCTTCATTCTGGTCTCCTATCCCTGAGATCATCACGTCAAAATTTACTTGATACTGGTAGCGCTCGAGGCAGATCTCACGGTCGGCTTTAAGGATACGAATGATCGGCCCTAAAAGATCTCGGTTCTCCTCTTTTAATAAGGCACCTGAAATTTCCATATTATCATTGGCGGCCCTTCCTATACTTATTAGATGCGGACTGCCCGGATCCTCCCATTGATATTTGATGGATGGATAAATGGCTGACAGGCGCTTGCCAATTTCAGAATTAGGGTCCACACCGGCTTTTTTCCAAATGGCACGCTCCAGCAAACTGGCAAGGAATTCATAAGCAGCATTAGAGAATTTCTTTCTAAGATAGGCATTAATTTCAGTAAGGATTTCCGGTGTTAATGTCGTCCCCCATTCAACCTCTGTTGGGTTCTCATAAGCCCATCTGGTCTTAGGAGATAATACAAGCTCTTGGGCCGCTTTCTCATAAACTTCTCGATCTTCCTGCAATAATTTGATATTCAAATAACGAGGCAGTTTTTCTGGGTCAACCATCCCTAATTCTTGAGGTAAATTAAGCTTTAAAGATCGCTCTTCATTACTCCTCATCGCCGCACTGGAATCTCTTGCCTTTTGAATATTTAACTTGGCCGATTTCGGGTTCTTGGCGCTTCTACTTCCATTGGGCTCGGCGCCGATATTGATCCGTGCCCATTGGCCAGTGCTGGTCAGGGCCGTGTGTAATGCTTGCGCTGAAGGATTAGCGATCATGGCCGGACTGGTGGCTGGGCCGTCAAGCAGGGTCACCCCGCCGGAGAAATATTTGTGAGGGATGGTTTGCTGTGTTGTGCTATCTGTTTCTTCCTTAATATAGTTAAAGACGCCTTTTTTGTAGGCACGCAGATACTGTGCGTAGATCCTGTCTTTGACATTAGGATCGCTTAGATCGATCCCTTTGATCTTGCCTTGTCCGGAATAGACTTGATTAAGCAGAGCTTGTTTTAAATTCTTTTTATACCAGCTGGCCAGGATCAGGGCATTAAAGATCTGGCGCAAGGCGGCGAAATTCTTGCCGGTATTGACCTCCTGCTCAATCTCAGGAAGGATGATGGCCCGGACTATCTGGGAAGATATGGAATGCGTATTTGCCTGGGGATGGGGAACATTTTTCTGTAAGGCTAAATAATCTTCTTCCAACATCACTTTCAGATGCCGGTCCAGGACAAAGACGGTATGATTGCGTTCAAAGATCTCGGCACGGTCAGCCATGATCCATACCTTGTTAAAAGTATTGACCGGGATATTGCTGGTGCCATACATCTGCCGGGCTTTTGTGTAGACCCTGTCCCAAAATGCTTTGCCTAATGCTTTCTCCGGATAGATCAGTGACGCGGTCAATTGCTTGAGAATATAATCCTGGGCAAGCAAATCACGGCCCATGTCTGTTTGGCTTAACATCACAGGGATGGTCCTGCTCTTTTCATAAGGCGAAAGGTTGACCCATAGGTCTTTTTCAGGGATCGCTAAACAGGCCAGGAAGTATTTAGCTAGTTTTTCACCCTCCTTTTTTAATACTCCTCCGGATAATTTATCGCTGCCGGTGTCCACAATAAAATCAAACATCAAAGGATTGTCCGCATGCACAGTCAGACCTTTAATCATCACGGGTTCATAGGCTGGGGTCAAATTAACCATGGTGCCAGGAGCAGGCAGGGACAAAGGCTCATCCGCACGGGCTTGTGGCAAGGGTCCCAGAGAAGAGAATAAAAAGCTTAGCAGTACCCAAGTTGTTAAAATTCGGCGTAAAGGCATTAAATTAATTATCCTGGATCCCGGAATCTGCGGGAAGGTACCTATTAGTTGTGGGAAACGCTTTATCTAGAAAGAGTAACATATAGGCGTGTTTTGTCAAGGATGTAACTTATTGTGGAATATATACTTATATAATTTTGTATAAATAATACTTAGAAGAGTTTCAACTGTGCGGCATCTGGGTCTTTTTTGGTTGCGCTGTGTTTGGCGGCTTCATAAGCCTTTAGTTCTTCGGCTATATCTGCCAAATAGGGGGAAGGATTTTGTATAAGGGTTTGGCCGAATAATTGCCTGCGCTTGGCATGGGTCAAAAACAAGTGTTCTTTAGCCCTGGTCATGCCGACATAAAACAAGCGCCGTTCTTCTTTGGCTTCACCTTTCATCCCGATCAGGTCCAAGGGAAGCAAATGGTCCTCGCATCCAATGATAAAAACAATCGAAAATTCCAGCCCTTTGGCCGCGTGAAGCGACATGAGGGAAACCTTCTCAACATTATATTCCAGTTCTTCTTCATTTTGGTCCAACACATTTTCATCCGAATAAACATCGCTTCGGGTGGGTTTATGGGCAAATTGATACGGGATGCCCAAATACTCAAACGCCTTGATCAAGGTTTGGCGCTGGGCATTTAGCCGGTAAAGCACCGCCACATCGCCAAAACTATGCTTGGCCCGCCGACTTGTATTCATGTCTAAACCGCCCACTAATTTTTCAATTTGCTGGGCAACATAGTCTGCTTCCAGCCTATCGGTAACCGCATGATGGATCACTAATTTGCCGTGCGTATCAAGATGGGCCAATAATTGGATCCCTCCCATCACCTGAGAGGATGCCGCCAAAAGGCTTGGCGCAGAACGATAATTTTCCTTCAAAGTCAGGATCGTTGCCGGAGAGAAATCTTCCTCAAAGCGCCCAAAAAGCTCCACCCTGCTGCCGCGAAAACCGTAGATGGACTGATTGGCATCCCCGATGACCGTCAATAAAACCCCTTCCTGGGCCAATGCCTTGAGTAAGGCATGCTGTATGTTATTGCTGTCCTGATATTCATCCACAAAAATGTAGCGGTATTGGGCCCGAAGCAGGCAGGCAATATCTTCGTCTTCCAAAAGTAAAGCAGCCTCTCGCAAAATATCATCAAGATCGATCCAGCTATTGTCACGCAAATACCGCTGATAGGCCTTATATTCATCGTCGGGTGAGAATGCCAACTGGGTTGATTTTAAAAGGCTGATGCGCTCGCGGGTTTCCTTGTCAAAACCGGTTATATCTTCCGGCAACGCCACCTTAAAATCTTTAGGAAGGGCTGTATGCTCAAAATGGTCACGCAATAATTTCAAACAAAAACCATGAAAGGTGCCGATAAATATATTAGATTGCTCCACACCCAGGGCCGTCAATCTGTCCTTCATTTGACGGGCCGCTTTATTGGTAAAGGTGATCGCTAATATTTTTTCATTAAGTTTTAAAGAAGGAAAAAGATGGGCAATGCGACGGGTAAGCGTATGCGTCTTGCCCGTGCCCGGGCCTGCCGCGATCAACAAATGGCCGCCCTCATGCGTTACCGCTTGCCATTGAGATTCATTTAAGTCGGAGGGTCGTTGCATATTTTATAAGCTGATCAGCGGGTGGCTCGGAGTTGATGTTAAGGAGCGCACGGTGACGGCTCTGAGGGCTAATCAAGGGAAACCACTAAGAGCTAAGGCTGTGACTTTCTCCTTTCAATCAGGAGCACCTTAACAGCAAGTCCGAGACAGGACCTGCTGAATTAGAATAATGCCAATTGTTGCTCAATGTGTTCGCGCTCTTCGGATCCAAAGATCTTGATGGTCCCGAACTCGCCGTCATAACCCGCTGCAATCGAGACCTTGCCCTGCCGCATCCGGTTGACCCCTTCAGCCAGGACATCCCCAGCCGCCCGCTTAATATCCGCCAAGGGACAATCCAACAGGATATAAAATTCGTTGCCTAATTTGCTCAATACATTCATATAAGTTTCCTGCACGGCCTTACTGGCAGGGCCTATTTCTTTGGCCTCAGCGATCAAGCTGGGCAAGGCCACAATATTATGGTAAGGCCGCCAGCGTTTGGACTTTGTCCCTTGCGGCCGGTCAGCTAATTTTTCCACACGCGCCATAACTCCGACGGTGATGGGCTTGCCGCAAACAGAACAGATATCTTTATGCTTGATCGATTCCTTGGGATGCCATCGGACCTGGCAGGCACGGTGGCCATCGTAATGGTATTTTCCTTCTTCCGGAAAAAATTCAATGGTCGACACAAGGCCTTTATCATTTTTGTCTGCCAAAGCTTTGTAAATACCCTCATAAGAAAATTCCGTATCAAAAATATTGGCCTCACGCCCAAGCTTCGCGGGAGAATGCGCATCTGAATTAGAGACCAGGATAAAATCATCCAGTTGATTCAGCCGCCAATTCATCGGCGGGTCCGATGACAAACCTGTTTCAACGGCAAAAATGTGCTGGGTCAGATCACCGAAAGCGTCCGCCATGCTGTCAAAGCCGCCCATGGAACCCAAGGCGGAGAACCACGGTGTCCAGATATGCGCGGGAACAAAAATATTTTTAGGATCAGCATCCAGCGTTATTTTAAGCAGATCATACGAATCCAAACCCAATATAGGACGGCCGTCAGAATTGATATTACCGATGGCCCCTAGTTTGGTTTGGATCTTTTGGGCGGCTTGCATGGACGGCGCCCAGATCAGATTATGCACCTTGCGCACCTTGCCTAATTTAGGACGCTTATAGATATTAGATATTTCTACTGTAAGTAAGAATCGTACTTGCCCACGACAGCTGGAAGGGATTTGGGCATCAATAGGTTTGGCAAACTGATCTTTAAGCTTGAATAAGCCATTCTCGGCCGGCTCAAGCTTTTCTTCCAGCTCCTTGAACCATTTGGGATGCACAAAGTCCCCGGTCCCGACGACGTGAATGCCCTTGTATTGGGCCCAAAGGTAAAGGTTTTCCAGATCAAGGTTTTTAGCGGTAGCGCGGGAATATTTGGAGTGGACGTGAAGGTCTGCGATGAATTTCATGAAAACCAGTATAGCAAAAATCAGACCACTATGCTTACAAGTTTATTGGGCACAACGATGAATTTTTTAACGGCTGCATCTGTTGCATATTTGGCGACACCTGGATTGGCCAAACAAATTTTACGCAATTCATCCTGCGGCATATCCGGAGCGATCTCTATTTGGGCACGAACACGGCCGTTGACCTGTACCGCGATCATGATCGTACTCGTCTTTAGTGCTTTCTCATCAAAGACAGGCCAGGCCACCCGCGCCATGGTAGGTTCAGGCTTCCCCATCATCTGCCACATCTCCTCGGCCACATGCGGACTGAAGGGGGACAACAAGAGCACCAGGGTTTCAATAGAACTATTCAGCAAAATCCGACGGCTGGGCTCATCTGATTTGGCATACGGATATTTATCAATGGCATTGGCCAAAACCATCAAATGACTGATCGCCGTATTAAATTTATATCCTTCTTCAAATGATTGGGTGACGAGCTTGATGGCTTTATTGCGCTCCAATTCCAATTTCTGGTTCTCGGGATCCTTGGCATCGGCGGACATGGTATCAACGCCTCTATAATACCTGTCCTCAACCATGCGATAGATACGATTTAAGAATTTCCATGATCCTTCCAGGCCATTATCATTCCATTCCAACTGGTCTTCCGGGGGCGCGGCGAACAAAATGAACAAACGCAGGGTATCTGCTCCGTATTTAGATAACACTTCATCAGGATCGACGGTATTGCCTCTGGATTTGGACATCACTTCCCCGTCCTTGAGCACCATGCCCTGTGTCAATAGCCGTGTAAAGGGTTCATCCCCGCTGATCAAGCCCATGTCTTTAAAAAATTTGGTAAAAAATCTGGCGTATAATAAATGCAGGATCGCATGCTCAATACCGCCGATATACTGGTCCACCGGCATCCAATACTGGGCATCAGCCTTATCAAAGATCTCTTCATTAAGATGCGCCGAGCAGAAACGCAGGAAATACCAGGACGAATCAAAGAAGGTCGCCATGGTATCTGTTTCCCGGCGGGCAGGCTTGCCGCATTTGGGGCACGGGCATTCAACAAAAGACCTTGCCTTGGCCAAGGGTGAACCGCCTTCACCGGTGATCTCGACATCCTTGGGCAATTCCACCGGCAATTGATGGTAAGGTACCGGAACCATCCCACATTCAGGGCAATAGATCATAGGAATTGGCGTTCCCCAGTAACGCTGGCGGGAGATCAACCAATCACGCAAACGCCAATGGATACTAAGCTTGCCTAACCGTTTGTGCTGCATCCATTCGCCGATCTTCTTTTTGGCCTCTTCATTAGGGACCTTGTTAAATTCCCCGGAATTAACGAGCACGCCTTCTTCCACATAAGCCTGGGTCATGTTTTCGACGGCGATCGAAGGATTTTTAGGGTCTTGGATCACAATACGCATAGGTAATTTATACTGCCTGGCAAATTCAAAATCACGCTGGTCATGGGTGGGAACAGCCATGATGGCCCCTGTCCCGTATTCCATCAAGACATAGTCCCCGATAAAAATAGGGATGGTTTCATTGTTTACGGGATTGACTGCCTGACGACCGATAAATACCCCTTCCTTGCGTTGATCACCGGACATGCGCAGGGACTTGCTTTTATTGGCGGTCTTTTCGATAAACGCGAGGGTCTCTTTTTCCTGCGGTGTCCCCTTGGTCAATTTTTTGACCATGGGATGTTCGGGGGCCAAAACCACATAGGTGGCACCAAAGATGGTGTCTGCCCTGGTCGTAAAAACATTGATGATTTCTTTTGAGCCCTGGACCTTAAAGGAGATCTCAACCCCATAACTCTTACCGATCCAGTTCTCCTGCATGGCCCGAACACGGGAAGGCCATTGGTCTAATTTTTTTAAGTCTTCCAGCAAGTCAGGCGCGAATTGGGTGATCCTCAAATACCATTGTTCTAAATCTTTTTGAATGACCGGGGTCTTACAGCGCCAGCAAAGGCCGTTGATCACTTCCTCATTGGCCAGGGTGGTCTCGCAATCCGGGCACCAATTGACTGAAGAGGCTTTTTTATAACTGAGCCCCCGCTCGTACATCTTGATAAATATCCATTGGTTCCACTTATAATATTCGGCATCGCAGGTGGCCAGTTCCCGGCCCCAATCATAAGAGAATCCCATTTTCTTTAATTCATCATGCATCTGGGTGATGCATTGGTAGGTCCATTGGGAAGGATTGGTCTTGTTCTTAATGGCGGCGTTTTCCGCGGGCTGGCCAAAGGCATCATAGCCGATAGGGTGCAGGACATTAAACCCCCGCATCATCTTATAGCGCGCGATCACATCCGCGATGGTGTAATTACGCACATGGCCCATGTGGATCTTCCCCGAAGGATAGGGGAACATTTCCAGCACATAGTATTTGGGTTTTGAAGGATCGGTCTCTACATAAAAGACTTTATTCTTCTCCCAAAACTCCTGCCATTTGCTTTCAATTTCCCTGATGTCATTAGTGGTATAGGGCATGTTCGCCTCAAATAATAAAGGGGATCAGTTTTTAGCCAATCCCCTTTCAATCAAATCCTTCGCCAGCTAAGGATAACACTTGTTTTACGTCAGTGTTACTTATGCGCCATTTCTTTGGCAGAAGGCGCATTTTCCTGGTAATAATTTAAACCCCGTTCAACAAACTGCGCCTGCAATGTCTTGGGGGCGAAATAACCGCGGCAAAACTCTTCCGCTTTTTTACGGTCAAAGGAACGGCAGCAATAAATATCAACCGTAATAAAATCTTTGGGGGTCAAGGTGTGGATGACAATGGAACTCTCGATCAAGGGCACCCAGCCGGAAAGCCCTGCTTTGTCCGGGAAGCGCACACCGTCAGAGCGGAAGATCGACGGAGGGGCCTGCTTTTCCATGCCCAGGAAACCTACGATCTCATCGAGAAAATTGTAACATAACGTCAGATCATCACAGACACCCTGTTTGCATTCATACAGGTCAAGCAGAAGCTCATAACCGAATACAGCGGATTTGCTCATTTATTGGCCGTCCTTTTTTTGCGCTTTGGTCTTTCAATAGAAACGCAATATTATACAAAAAACGCCCGGAAATAAAAGATATATTTTTGCGGCTAAAATCAATTCCAACAGGGATATTTTATATCAAAAATATGGCTGTAAATATTATTATTAAATATTTATGCGCCCCGCAAAAATTTGCTTTTTTAGGGCAAATAAATTAGAATGAAACATTGAAAATTAGCGAGGTACGTTATGAATATCACCATCAATGGTACATCCCAACAATTGGACACGGCAAAGAACTTGTCTGAAATTGTCGCGGGTTTTTGCAAACAGCCCAAACATGTGATCACTGAACTAAACGGTAATATCATACCTTCAGAAAAATGGCCCCAGACAACGCTTAAAAACGGCGATGCCCTGGAACTGGTCACCTTCGTCGGTGGTGGTTAAGATGACCGATCCTGCTTTAGTGATCGCGGGCAAATCATTTACCAGCCGTTTTTTGTTGGGTACCGGAAAATTCAAAAGTAAAAATGACCTGGCCCAAAGCATTGCCGCAAGCGGCAGTCAAATCGTCACCGTGGCTCTTCGCCGTATTGACCTTGAACGCCATGAAGAAAATATCCTGGAATTCATTCCCCCGCATGTAACACTATTAACGAACACCTCCGGTGCGCGTAACGCCCAGGAAGCGGTGCGCATCGCTCGTCTGGCCAAAGCATCAGGCTGCGGCAATTGGGTCAAGATCGAAGTGATCAATGACAGTAAATATTTACTTCCTGACAATCAGGAAACCATCAAAGCAACCGAGATCCTCGCGGCCGAAGGCTTTGTGGTACTGCCCTACATTACACCCGATCTATATACCGCGCGTGCCCTTGTTAAAGCTGGTGCCGCGACAGTCATGCCCTTGGGCTCTTTTATCGGCAGTAATCAGGGCTTGAAGACCAAGGAATTTATCCAGGTTTTGATCGATGAGATCGACCTTCCCATCATCGTGGATGCCGGCATCGGAGCCCCCTCCCAAGCGGCTGAAGCCATGGAAATGGGCGCGGATGCTGTCTTGGTCAATACTGCGGTCGCCTCCGCCCAGGATCCGGCGACACTGGCCCGTGCCTTTGCTTTAGCTGTTGAAGCCGGACGTATGGCCTATTTAAGCGGTTTGCCTCTTAAGAATTTTTTAGCTAATGCCTCCTCACCCCTGACGGGATTTTTGTATGATGACGTTCCAGCAAATTAAAAATATTCTCACTGATAGATCACCGCGATCCGTCGAAGCGCTGGCCCTTCAGGCAGCCCAAACGACACGGCAATATTTCGGCCGTGCTATAAGTCTTTATGGACCTTTGTACTTATCCAATTTCTGTTCCAGCCATTGCACCTATTGCGGATTCCACAGTCAGCACAAGATCCAGCGGATGAAGCTTGAACCCGAGCAGTACCGCAAGGAAATGCAGTACATCCACGGGCAAGGTATTCGCAATATCCTAATGTTGACCGGCGAGTCCTATAAACATACCCCTGTGTCGTATTTAAAAGAAGCGGCCATGATCGGCTCAGAATATTTCCAGGGCATTGCCCTTGAAGTGCATCCGATGCAAATGCCCGAATACCAGGAATTATTCGCCGCCGGGGTGGATGGTATCACTGTTTATCAGGAAACCTATGACCGAACACGCTACGCCCAGGTGCATTTATCCGGCTATAAAAAAGATTATGATTTCAGGTATCAAACGCCAAGACGCGCGGCCCAAGCCGGTATGCGCCATCTGTCCTTAGGGATCCTTTTGGGCTTGAGCGATGTTGTCCAGGACACCTATGCGCTTTACCAGCATTTAAGGGAATTGGAAAAAGCTTTTCCCGGGGTTGAATACAGCGTCTCATTCCCCCGGCTTCGCACGGTCAAATCAGAAGCCTTGGGCCATTGTGACGTCGATGATGCGCAGTTCGTCAAGATCATCGCCTTGACCCGAATTTTATTTCCCCGGGTAGGCATCAATCTTTCCACCCGCGAAGAACCCAGACTACGCGACCATCTTTTAGAGATCGGCATCACCCGTATGTCGGCAGGTTCAAACACGTCGGTCGGCGGCTACACCCTGCTGGAAGAAAAGAACCAGGACCCGCAATTCGATATCAAGGACGAACGCAGTGTTGCCCAGATCATAAGCCTTCTTAAAGCCAAGAATTTTGATCCTGTATTTACGGACTGGCGCCATATTGAAAACGCCCTATGAACGCCTTTGAACAAGGTCTTTTAAAATACCTTAACGCTGATCAATTAGCCCTGATCCAGTCCCGC
Organism: uncultured Planctomycetales bacterium; assembly: GCA_964487685.1. Lineage (GTDB taxonomy): Bacteria > Omnitrophota > Gorgyraeia > Zapsychrales > Fredricksoniimonadaceae > JABDGZ01. Next base: position 52,247 of record CAZASA010000002.1, on the reverse strand, counting down.
AAGATCGGTATTGGCGGCGCCGGCGGCTTGGGTTCTAACTGCGCTATGATCCTGGTGCGTTCGGGTTTCAAGTGCCTTGAGATCATCGACCAAGACGTGATCGATGCCTCCAATCTCAACCGCCAGCAGTATTTCACCGCTGAGATAGGACGGCCCAAGGTTGAAGTCCTTAAAACACGGCTCCTGGACATTAACCCCGACGCTAATATAGTGGTCCACCAAACCAAATGGCATGAAGGCAATGCTGAAGAATTTTTTAAAGGATTTGATATTATCGTTGAAGCTTTTGATGTGACGGACTGGAAGTACCGGTTCGTGCAGTATTACGCGCCGCGTTTCCCTTTGGTCATCAGCGGGGTTGGGATGGCAGGATTAAAAGAAAAAAAGCCCATGACCGTCAAGAAAATGGGCAATGTCTATATTTGCGGGGACCGCAGTACTGACAGCGCCAAAGGACATCCACCCATGGCCCCGCGCGTGACCCAATGCGCCGCCATGATGGCCGAGATCGTCCTCGATCAAACCCTTGGGTTATGAACGATACTCAGCAAAAAGATCGGTAGATAAATAACGCTCGCCGGTGGATGGAATGATCGCAACGATCATCTTGCCCTTATTCTCCGGGCGCATGGCCACCTTCACAGCCGCAGTGACCGCTGCACCGGATGAAATCCCGCAAAGAATGCCTTCCTCACGGATCAATCTCTTGGCCATAGCAAAGGACTCATCATTGGAAACCTGGATGACCTCATCAATAAGCTTCACATCCACAATGCTGGGAATAAATCCTGCTCCGATGCCCTGGATCTTGTGAGGACCTGCCTGTCCACCGGAAAGGACTGGTGAGGTGACCGGCTCAACAGCGATCGCTTTAAATGAAGGCTTGCGCTGCTTGATCACCTGGGCAATACCCGTGATCGTGCCGCCTGTGCCAACCCCAGAGACCAATATATCCACCTTACCGTCCGTATCACGCCATATCTCTTCGGCCGTTGTCAACCGGTGGATCTCGACATTCGCGGGATTATCAAATTGCTGGGGCATAAAATATTTATCCGGATCAGAATCCAGGATATCTTTGGCTTTTTTGATCGCCCCCTTCATCCCTTCCGGGCCAGGCGTTAAAACCAGTTCTGCGCCTAAAGCCCTTAATAAAGCCCGACGCTCCAAGCTCATCGTCTCAGGCATGGTCAGCATCAATTTATAACCTTTGACCGCACAGACAAAGGCCAGGGCAATGCCGGTATTTCCGGAAGTTGGCTCAACAATGACGGTGTTGGCCTTGATCTTCCCTTCTTTCTCGGCGGCACGGATCATGTTAAAACCGATCCTGTCCTTGACTGAACTTAAAGGATTAAAGAATTCCAGTTTTGCCAGCACCGTAGCCTGACAGCCTTTCGTAACCTTATTAAGTTTGACTAAAGGCGTATTGCCGATCAATTCTGTGATATCATTGGCGATTTTCATGAGTGATCTCTCCCGGTTAAAGTTTGTCTTTTTTTGCTGCATTCCATTTTTTTAAATAAACCATCAATACGGTGATCGCTGAAGGGGTCACACCGGATATCCGGTTAGCTTGTCCTAGGGTGACGGGATTAAAACGGTTAAGTTTCTCGACGATCTCTTTGGAAAGCCCCGGGATCTCCTTAAAATCAAAACCCTCAGGGATACGGATATATTCGATATGCCGGAATTTTTCCACTTCTTTTTGCTGACGATGGATAAAACCTTCATATTTGATCTCATATTCAACCTGGGCGATCACCTGACGGCCTAGGTCCTTTAAGGTGCCGTCAAAGCCCGAGATCATATCATAATTGATCTCCGGCCTTTTAAGCAGATCATACAAGGAGACAGACTGCTGCAAAGGGGCACTGGCGGCATTCTTTAAAATCTCATCCAAGGGTGTTCCTGGCGGGATCTTGGTACTGCGTAAATGTTCGATCTCATCGTTGATCGCTGAATATTTCTCCATTATTTTTTGGTTGTCCTGGTCAGATAATAACCCGAACTTATACCCATAAGATGACAAACGCTTGTCCGCATTGTCCTCACGCACGATCAGGCGGTATTCCACCCTCGAGGTGAACATCCGGTAAGGCTCCTCAGTGCCCTTGGTGGTCAGATCATCGATCAAGACCCCGATATAAGATTCGTGGCGGCCCAAGATGAACGGCTCTTTGTTTTGCACCTGTAAAGCAGCGTTGATCCCAGCGATCAATCCTTGGGCGCCGGCTTCTTCATATCCGGTGGTACCATTGATCTGGCCTGCCAAATATAATCCTTTGACCTTCTTGGTCTCGAGCGTTGGTTTCAATTCGGTGGCCGGCACTACCCCATGCTCAATGGAATAGCCCGGACGCACCATCACGGCCTTCTCTAGGCCCGGGATGGAATGGACCATTTTCTCTTGTACATCAGCCGGAAGACCGGTCGAAATACCGTTTGGATAATATTCAAATGTGTCCAGCCCTTCAGGCTCCAGGAAAACATGATGGGACGAGCGGTGGGCGAATTTTTTTAATTTGTCTTCGATGGAGGGGCAATAACGGACACCGGTGGCCTTGATCTGGCCGGAATACATCGGCGATAAATGGAAATTGGCACGGATGATATCATGGGTCTCTTCGGTCGTACGCGTAATGAAACATGGCAAAAGTTTGCGGTCCTGTGCAATAAAAGGTGTCCTGAAAGAAAACGGCAGGATCGGGTCATCCGAATCCTGTCGTTCCATATGTGTAAAATCAATGGTACGTCCATCAAGCCTGGGCGGTGTGCCGGTCTTGAACATCAACACCTCAAAACCAAGATCACGGATGGAATGGGCAAGCCGTTGGGAGGCCTGCTCACCGATGCGGCCGCCGGAGACGATCTGTGTCCCCATATGAATTCGCCCGTCTAAAAAAGTACCGGTGGTGATAACCACTGTCGGAGATTGTAAATGCAGGCCGCCAGCGGTTACAAGACCTTTAACCTCCCCAGATTCCACCAAGAGCTCAATGACCTTATCTTCGATGACAACGAGATTGGGTTGGTTTAAGACCACCTGCTTCATATATAAACGGTATTGTTTGCGGTCGGATTGACAGCGGGAAGAACGGACAGCCTGGCCTTTGGAAGCGTTGAGCTGGCGGAACTGAATACCCGTGCAATCAGCCGCCAAACCCATCTGGCCGCCCAAGGCATCGATCTCCTTGACCAATTGCCCCTTACCAACCCCGCCGATGGCAGGGTTACAGCTCATCTGGCCTATGGTCTCTTGAGATAGGGTCACCATAGCGACCTTAAGCCCCATACGGGCCGCACTCAAAGCCGCCTCAACCCCCGCATGTCCTGCTCCTATAACGATACAATCAAATGAATTCATAAGGCACTAAAATACCCTGAAATGCGACGATTGTCAACAATAACGCGCTCTATACAATCTAAACTCTACGGGCGCTAACGGCTAAATTTATTGCTTCTTGCTCCTGGGTCATTTTTTTAACGTCAAAAGTTTTTCTGTTGTTCCGGTGGCTGAACAACTCGCCTTATCCGCCTCTGGCGGACAAGGCTCGATCATGTTCAGCCATCCTTCGGCGAAAAAGCCTCAGGATTCCCGGAACAACAAGAAACTTTTGACTAAAAATGACAAGTCGCTGCGAAACAATAAATTTAGCCGTTAGCTATCCGCATGTTTCGAAGAGAATTATTACTTATTTACATGCGTCTAGAGATGAAGAACTATTATATATTCGGCACATTAAGGGATTTTTCGCCAAAAGTACGCAAGGCGAAAATATCCCGTGCCGAATATATAATAGTTCTTCATCTCGACGTGCACTCAAAATTAATAAATTTATATTTAAAATGGCGTGCGTTACGAAGAGGGTTCGGCGCAGGATTCGCGGATGATGAGATCCGGAGAAAGGACTTTGTGGATGAGGCCTTCTTGCTTGCCTGTCATGATCTCATAAATGACCTTGGTGGCCTCTTCACCCATGGCAAACAAGGGCTGTTTGATCGTGGTCAATCCCACGGGCCCAAAAAGTCCCGCGGGGTTATCGTCAAATCCGATGATGGAAATATCTTCCGGCACCTTGATGCCGTTTTCCATGGCGACCGAAATGACCTCAAGGGCCATCTCATCGCTGGCGGCGAAGATCGCGGTCGGCGGGTTTTCCAGGGAGAAAAAACGTTCCGCGGCTTGACGGGCCGAACGGCGGGAATAGTCTCCCTTATACACATAATCCGGCGGGCAATCAATATCGTGCTCTTTGAGGGCCTTCTGGAAACCTTCAAAACGGTCGATGCCGGCCTGGGTCTGCATATTGCCGGTGATGGTGGCGATACGCTTATGGCCTAAATTGATCAGGTATTCCGCGGCGGTAAAACCGCCTTTGACATTGTCCACCGCGATATAACTGACCTTGAGGTCTTTGACAATATGGTTGATGACCAGGCAGGGCGTGCCCTCACGGACAGCGGTCTCGACCTGGGGCAAATTCTCGATGATGTCCGCAAAAATAAGGCCGCCGGCAAAATTTGACCTTAATGGATTGCTCCCGTCTGTAATATGGAAGATCAAATCGAGCCTTAAGGTCTCACAGCCATGGCCGATGCCGCGCATCAGCTCAACGGCATAGAAAGAATGGAAAATGCCCGGATAACCGGGAATGACAAAACCGACAGCCGTATTCTGGATACCTTTGGCCAGGCGCTGGGCCGTTGGATTAGGGCGGAACTTAAGCTCGCTGATGACCTGCTCGACACGCTGGGCGATCTCTTTATTGACGGTGGGGACTTTGTTAAGGACGCGAGAGACTGTCGTGATGGATACATTGGCCTTGCGGGCGACATCTGTTATGCTTATTTTTTTTTCAACCACGGTGTGATCAAACGAATGAAAAGGTTAGACTAAAATTACATCTTTACGACATCCCCGACTTTAAGGTCAGCGGTCTTGTCCTTGATATCCGCGGCACAGATCTCACGACGGACCTGGATGACCTCCAGGTCGGCAATGACATTTGATCCGCGATAGACCTTGAGGCTATTGCCGACGCTCACAGCACTATTGCTCTGGCCAAGATCCACGATGACGAAATTATTGGTGTCGTTCATGCTGATGATCGCCCCCTCTGTCCTCATCCCTGCAGGCGCAGATGCTGCGGCGTCCTGTTGCTGGCCGGCGGCATTGACAATGATCGGAGGTAATTCCATGCTGCCGCTGCCTGATGAGGAAGGCGAAGAAGGTATTGAAGCCATGTTCTGGGAAAGTTTCTTGTCCAGGCTTGACTTGATCTTCCAGATATCATCGATACGGCTTTGAATGATGCTCTCCGTCTCGATCAATTTCTTTTGCATCGCGTCTTTGTCATCGGTCAGGCGAGAAATAGTCTTTTCAAGGTCGACCTTCGTTGAGGTCAAAGCCCTGATCTGGGAAAGCAAATCCAGGTTCTCGCCTTTAAGTTTATCGGCGCGGTCATTGACCGCTTTCTGGTCATTGCGTGAGCGGGCAAGATCAATGGCCAGGTTATCGGCCAAATCCTGTCCATATTTTATCTTTTGGTTGATCTCATCCTTCTCATTACCGATCTGCTTGATCTCCAATTCCAGGTCGGAATTTTGTTTCTTAAGCTCTACCACCTGCAAGGCAGCTTCGTCCAATTGGTTTTTCTGTTTATCGATCTCAAGCTGGAGTGCTGCCTTCTGCTTCAATACGGAAGCCCAATACTGATCGCCCTGCCCGACACTGACGCCCGACGGATTAGAAGCATCATCATCGCCGGCAGGTGCGGTTTTATAGACGATACGGTCCTTGTAAACGATCTTGACAGGAGGGTTCTTTAATTTTTCCATCAACGCATCGCGTTCATGGCTTAAGGTATCGACCCTGTTTTTCCAATCATCCCGGTCGGAACCGGCCTGGTTCAACTGGTTTTGCAGGTCGTCGGATTTTTGTTTTAAGGTGTCATTCAGGCTTTGTAACTGAGCCTTGTCTTGTTGCGACTGGGAAATTTTGCTATTGAGCTGGTCTGCGGTATCATTTAATTTTTTGACCGTCGAATTTAAATTCTCCAACTTCATTTGATAGTCGGTAATTTGAGAATGGAGGCTCTGGTTCTGTCCTTGCAGTGTTTGCTTTTGCACCAACGCCAATACCGCGACCGCAGCACTGACCACAACAAGCACTCCTAATATCCAAACACTAACGCGCACAGCTATCGACATATTTTCTCCTTAGCCTTTCATTGATATAATACAAAATATATCAAAGCATTAGCTTCAATACAAGAGAATTCAAAACAATTTTGCCTATTATTCGTATTGGATGTTATCTAGATAAAAGGTGCAGGTGGTAGGATTATCATCAACATTGGCGATCCAGGCAAAGCCTCCGCTGATATAGGTCAGGTCTTTGTCACGCAGGTCGATCTCATATTTTTTCCATTGTTTGGACAGAATCACAGGCCCTATAGAGGCTGTGTCAGAGTCAGGATAATCCCGGCCTTGGCCAACTCCGCCAATCCTGAACTCTGAGATCTTCTCGCCGCCATTGTCCCCGCGGGCCCAAAATGTCAATTTCTTGGCACCGGTCAAATTAAACCCGCCCTTCCTGTCGCCCCAATTGTCGGCGGGATGAAGCCAATAGATCCCTGCCCAATGCCGGCCTTTGAGCGAGCAGGCAATATCATAAATGTTCTTGATACAGGTCTTACCTTCCTGGCAATTGTCCCTCCAGGCGTCGTCCATTTTGATGCATTCGCCGGTCGGCATATAGCCTGAAGGCACAAAGCGGTTGATCGACCCTTTATCCTGGTAGACGACAAAAGGTTGAAAGGACTTGGCTTGGTCATCGCCGGAGATGTCGCTGTCCTGGGCGCGGGACATGCACGGGACAAAAACAAGCAAAATAAAAAAATACCTGACTACGTTCATCTTCATCTTTCTTGGTATCTCTAGGGGGAAATTACGAAGAAATTTAGTAAATGGTGACGTCTACCTATTTTTGGTAGACGTCACCATTTATCAACTATACGTTATCCAACTCGCCTAATTTCTGCTGTGCTGCTTCGGCAGGTTTCCAGAACCAGCCACCCGGATCCCAGCATTGAGAATAGAAGAACTCATTAATGACTCTCTTGTATGCGGCAGTAGCATCATCTTTTTTGCCTGCATTTTGATAAGCTTCACCTAAAATAAACAAGCCTGTCCCGACATCATTAAGGGCCCAATAGCCGAATGTCTTTTCTTTGGATTCCCAGGGATATTCCTTCAACGAGCCTTGCATCTCTTTGGCTTTTGCGGCGTATAACTCCAGGGTCTTATTGACATACGCCTGCACGCCCTTAAGATCATTGGCTGCCAACGCTGCCCATGCCTTCTGGACCAAGGTGCTTGAAGAATAATCACCAAAATCCCAACTGACACCGGAAGCGATCATGCTTAACTTTTCTTTGGCGGCTTCGGCAGGTTTCCAGAACCAGCCCTTGGTGTCCCATGTCTGGCCAAAACTATAATCCTTGATCAATTTATTATAGGCTTCTTTGGCCTCATCCTTCATGTTTGCAGCACGATACGCCTCTCCTTGAATGTAGTAGCTGGTAGCCACATCATTAAGGGCCCAATATTTGAATATATCATCATTGGTGCCGGTGACGTAGTCCTTTAAACTTGTCTGCATTTCACCGGCCTTGGCCGCATAAAGTGAGATGCATTTATTAGTGTACGCGAGTACTGACTCAATATCATTTTGAGCCAATGCATTCCATGCCTTAGTGACCAAGGTTGAGGAACGGAAATCCCCAAAATTGATCGGTGCTTTCATCGCAGCTGCAGGAGCAGCCATGGGTGCCTGACCAGCATCGCCCCCTGGAACCGGTGCCGGTTGCGTCTCCGCAGCCATTTTTGCGGCACTCGCTGCGCCCTGGTCATCCGCGAAAACATTCATCGCGCATAGGCCAAATGTTGCAACAATTAAAAACCCTAACCATTTTTTCATTACCTTCCTCCTAGTTACGTTCCCACTGGGGTGAAAACAGATTTACATAAATGCAGAGCACCCTATAGCCCTTCATTGTTCCTTCCAAAGCTCCTTATAAGTATAATACACTTTCCTACCTTCGCGCAAGTACGGGCTTTGTGAGCCGTCTCCCTGGCCGAATATGCCAAACCACTCCTCAAAATAATACCCGCCCGGAAAAGGGCCTATCGCATCGGCCTTGGTGTCATGGATGGCAGGAGAATAATTCTTCCACCATTCATCCAGCCATTCAAAAGCCATGCCACCGACGGAATTTCCTGCACCATCGACGTAACCGGCGCTGTTATAGAGGATGTCGAGCCAATTGCCTTTATGATAATCCGCCTGTGCTTGCTGGGAATCGTTGTAGTTCATGGTCAGCGCGAAAGAAGGGGCCCCGTACTCGGTGATGAACGCCGGCTTGTCGGCCAGTTCTTTAACATCGTCCCAGAATGACCCGAACCCATAGTCCCCGCGATAGACATTCGCCCCATAAGCATCAACATCAGGGGCATATTTTCCGAATTTATCCAGGAACAAGGTGTCCCCGTTACAGATCGCTACCGGATGGTTGGGGTCGATCGACTTGATCATCTTCGCCGCTTCATTGACAAATTGATAGTATGCCTCAGGTTTCCTGTTCGCATTGGAAGCAACACCATAATTATTTTCATTCCCCAAGATCCACATCAGGATATAGGGCTCATCCTTAAATTCATTGACCATCTCGCGGATATATTTCAACATGTTCTTCTGCTGCTCGGGATTTTCGTAATCGGTACCTTCGGTCCAAGTCGCCCCTGAACCGATAGCGTACTTGCCGATAAAATTGCTCATCGCCACCTTCAACCCGTATTCCCGGTACATCTTTTCTAAGAAGGCCTTGTCGGATTTCATATAGGTCTGATAATAAATGCGCAGGGTGTTGACCCCCATCTCCTTCATCAGGTAAAAATCACCCACTTTCGGCTCGTCGGAGTGGCGCTTGTTGTCACCATATTTATCCACCCACGCTTCATAAGGCGCGTCAATGATGCCATTGTGATCGTCATCTTCCTTCATCCAGTCGACCATGGTGCCGTCATCAGGACTTTGCCCCACCCTGGTTGGCATATACGCCATTCCCTTGATAAAGAATGGTTTATTGTCCACCCATAATTGCCAGTTGCCGTTCTCAAATTTGACAAACCGCACCTGCCCCTTGCCCGAAAAATAGACCGGAGCGCCAAGTGACGTTTTTTTAGGGTGCGGGTTTGCTTTTTGCACAGCTATCTGGTCATCGCTTAATTTAATGATCGTACCCGGATCGGTGATCGTCACATATTCATGCGGATCATTATCAGGGTTGACGATGCGGATCTTGCCGCCTTTATAATCCAGCCCCAATTCCGGATGGATACGGATCAAATACTGGATCTTAGCCACCGCCGCCTGGCCGGGATACCACGGGGTCTGCCAATAGGTCCAGGCTATCGTCGACGGAAAAAGCACGACAAGAGCATCGTAGGCCTTGATCGCTTTTTTATACATCCCTGCTTTTTCAAAGATCTCACCGGTATAAAATAATTGGACCCCCCTGGATTCGGGCGCGGTCACCCATTTATAAAATGCCGCTTGCAGGTCTGTCGTGTTGGTAAAGTCCCAATGGCTTCCCCGCAGACGGCCTGCTTTCATGATCATTTTGTAACCAGGGTCTCTATACACATCGGATATGTTGGGATATATGCCCTCTCCCATCGCCGCCGCTAAGCCTGCCTGGTCGGTGATTTGATAATGGTAGTTTTTAGTGCCCACATTAAGGAAATTACCGAATTTCGTCCAATCAATGACATCTTCTGTCCCCTGGAATTTCAGTTGGGGAAGGGTCTTGGGGATGTTACTGGCAGCAAGCTGTGCTGAAGGGTCTTTGCCTTCCATCATATCAATGGATGATTGGGATTTATCCGCCACCGACCAGTATGAACCGCGGCTGGGATCGAAATTCTGGGCCCAGGGATATTGGGCAATAATGCCTTTAAATTCTTTGATCGCTTCTTTGTTCTTTCCCTGGCGCATCAAGGTTTCCGCTTTGATGAACAGGGTCGTCGCTACGTCGGACATCACCTTATATTCGTTGAACCTGTCCCGGGGAGGGAACTGGTCCAATTGGGCGGCCAAGATCTTGGCCTGGTTCCCGTAATCCCTTAATATTTCTTCGACCAGGGCTGATATATCCGCCAAATTGTCCTTGTTGGAAGCTTCCCAGGCTAAACGTACGATCTCGGTGGTGCTGCGGTTCGCGACCGTCGTGTCGACACCCTGGTCAGGCTGGGCATGGGCACAAGGTGCCGCCAAAAATAAAAGCGCAATAATGCATGTGCCGCAAAAGATCCTTTGCATTAGCCTATCACCTCTCCGGACGACAGGCCTTTGACGATATGTTTTTGCATAAGTAAGTATATCACAATAATGGGTATCGCGGCCATTGTCAGCCCCGCCATCAGGACCGGATAATCCGTGCTGTTGGCCCCCTGAAAGACCACGAGGCCCCTTTGTAAGGGCATCAACTTGGTGTCGACCAAAAGCAGATTGGAGAGGATATACTCATTCCAAACATTCAGAGAATTAAAGATCACAATGACGGCAATGGCCGGACGCGCAAAGGGCATGGCCATGTTCCACCAGATACCTATCTTGCCGCATCCGTCGATGCGGGCGGCATCTTCCAGCTCATGGGGCATCTTGTCAAAAAAAGTCTTGAACAATAAAATGCTCATGGAAAGCCCCACATTGATCATGCACAGGATATAACCGATACGGGTATTGACCAGATGCAGTTTAGTCATCAGTACGAACAGGGCCACAAATGAACCCGGCAAAGGGATCATCATGGCCGCCACAAACATATAAAAAATAATGTCTTTACCGGGAAATTTCAGCCGCGAAAAAGCAAACGCAGCGAGGGACGAGATCAGGACAATGCCGGTCACGACAGAAACCGTGTAAATGACGCTGTTTAAAAAATAGACGGCAAAATTCCCCATGGTCCAGGCAGCGGCGAAATTGCCGGGGTTCAAATGATGCGGGATCAATGACTTGTCGACAAAAACTGTTTCATTGGTCATCAACGCGCAACGCACCATCCAGAAGATGGGAAACAGGCAGGTCAACGCAACGCTCATCAAAAAAATATGGATGAAGGTTGATTTGGCCGTTCCCCAAAAAATATATCTGTTGAACTTCATGCTTGCTTTACCTTGTCTGATAATCTTTTCATGATAAAAGAGACTCCTACCAGGATCATCCCGAAAATGACCGCCTCGGCACAGGCATAACCAAACCGGTTGGTGTTCTGCATGGCCGAGAAAATCCGCGTCACCGGCACATCGGTGTGATTGACGAGCCCTTCATTGACCATGGCAATGATCAATACAAAAACCTGCATGGAGCCTAAGATCGTCAGGATCATCACCACCAAAATGACCGGCAGCATCATGGGGATGGTGACGTTCATGAACGTTTTCCAGGAACTGGCCCCGTCGACCCTGGCCGCTTCATAAAGCTGTTTGTCAATGGTCTGTAATCCGGCCAACAGCATGATAAAGCCCCAGCCGAAACCTTTCCAGCTATGCACAATGGCAATCGTCGTCAGCGCGGTCCTGGGGTCGCCCAGCCAGTCGTGGACCAATTGGGGAAAGCCGGTGGTATATAAAAAATGATTCAAGAGCCCGATATACTGGCCGTTTTGCATTTCAGGGTTCAATATCCAGTTGAAGATAAGACCGACCACGACTTCGGAAAGCACCGGCGGGATAAAGAAAACCACGCGGTAAAACCGTTTCATGCGGATCTCCCTGTCACAGGCCAGCGCCAGGGCAAAGGCCAATGCGTTCTGGAATGTCAGGGCGATGAGCGTGATGTAGCCGGCGTGCCAAATGGAATCCCACCAGAGATTATCGGTCATCAATTCCTTGTAATTCGACAGCCCGATAAAATGCATGGCGCCGATCCCCCGCCAATCATAAAAGGACAGATTGATCATTTTGTAAAAAGGATAAACGTAAAAAATGCAGAAAATAGCAAAGGCTGGAAGGACAAAAAAGAAGTTTTGCAAATTATCTTTGAATATGGCGGCGTTGCGGACTTTTTGGTCCATCTTATTGGTTCCCTTTTGAACTTTGCCGGTCTTTAACCTTCTGGACTTCCCGGGCCACCTGATCGGGTGTTTTTTCCCCGATGATAATGTCCTGGATCCCCTTATCAAACGCCTCACTGACCGAGGGGTCTTCATTGATCGGCCATATGTTAGGATGCGTGGATTGTTCCATCCCTTTGGCAAAATCTTCCAAAATCGGAGAGACACTGACGAGCGCTTCTTTATTGGAAGGCAGATTATTGGTTTGGGTGGCTAACTGTACCTGCTGGTCCCGGGCGGTAAGCCATTTCAAAAAAGCGATGGCCTTGTCTTTATTAGGGGAACCGTCATTGACGACAAAAGAAGAGCCGGCGCTTCCCCAAATTTTCAAAGGATAGGCCTGGCTTATGGGCGGCGGCGGCATGACCCCATAATCGAGATTGGGATTCATCAAACGATAAACATTGACGCACCATGAGCCGTTAAAACTAAACGCGGCGCGCTCCAAGGCAAAATCCTGCTCGGCGTATTTATTGCCCTTGGTGACGATCCCGTCGATCAAAACACCCTTGTCCCGCAGTTGGGCAAAAACATCAAAGACCTTGATCCAATCAGGGTCTGTATACTTGACCTGGCCGCGGAAGGTCGCAAAGACCTTGTCTTCGCCCATGATGTTAAAGGCATAATTAGAAGCAAAACAATCCAGGAGCCACAACTCGCCCCAACCCGAGACAAAAGGAGTAATCCCTACCCGCTTGAGGGCCTGGGCATCCCTGATGAATTCATTAAAGGTCTTGGGAGGAGACTTGATACCGGCTTTGCTTAAAAGCTTTTTATTATAGAGCATTTGCTCATCGCTCACGTCGATGGGGACACCATAGATGCCGGGCTTGACCCCGTAAATATTCCCCTCATCAAAGCGCTTGTCTGCCAGGGCTTTGTCAAATAAACTGTTCTTCCAGCTTCCCCCGTCAGCATACATCTCATCGGTCAGGTTCGTGACCAATCCTGCCTTGATAAATTCTCCCACGATGGATTTCTTATCGAGAATGCCAAAAATATCCGGAAGGACATTGGCCTGGGCTGAGGCAATGACTTTCTGGGAATATGAATCGGATGGCGCAAATAACTGGATGGAGACTTCAATGCCTGTTTCTTTTTGGTATTCCTGGGCTAAATTTTGGAGGGTATCATTTCGGTCCGTCATCCAGTGCCACATGAAGATCTTATTGCTGGGCTTGGGGGTTGATGGGGAACATCCGGCCAGGACAAGCAAGGCCCCAAGGCTTATGGTCATCAGGGTATTGGGCCATTTTGATTTGCGCATCTACTCTCCGCTATAAGAGTCTATTTAATACTTAAGAAATACTATAAATACATGAACCCAAAATTTAACACAGACGGCAAGGTTGGTCAATCAAAAAATACGACGAGCCCTATATCACCTTCCCTCGTCTTTCTTCCAACTGTTTACGGATATCATAAGCCTTGTCTTCCGTGACCTCAAAGGTCAAAATGATCCCAATGGCCAGCAATGAAGCTACTATAGGAATGCCTATGTCACAGAACCTCATGAATAATAAGGCGTGAGCTGTTTGATGGGCGCCCAGGATGATATTAAACCCGGTCGCATTCAGTAATACACCGGAGATCAGTGATGCCGCTGCCTGGCCTAACTTGATCATCCACCAGTAAATGGCCCCAAAGATCCCTTCCCTGCGGTTACCGGTCTGAAGTTCATCAAGGTCACAAACATCAGCCAGCATGGAGCTCACAATAGTAAAGACCGATCCCAAACCAAAGGCGATGAAAGGGGCCGCGATCAGCAATAGATAAGGATGTTGGGGATTATACCCGATCCATTTAAGCGCGTAACCGACGATCGAAAGCGGAATGGTGATCAAAAAGGTGTTACGTTTCCCGATCTTGGTGGCGATCCAGGTGATCAAAGGAATAACGAAGAGAAAATTGGAAAGGGCTGTCACTGTGCCAAACCAGCCTAGCAGAATACCGCCCTTGGCATAATCGCCGCCAAAATCATAGAAAAAAATAACATAGGAGGTAAACGCTGATGCCAACATGAAGCCGTTGAAAACCAGGAAGGTCATGAGGCAAAGTTTAACGAACGGACGGTTCTTGAAGGTGACCACACAGCCGCTGGTAAAATGTGTCAATACTTCCCTAACGGTCTTTTTCGGAGGCTTGGGAGGATTAACAAAAAATTCCTTATTAAAAATGGCCGGAAGTATACCGCCGACCGCGATAAAGACGCCGAAAATGATGGCCAACAGACGTGCTCCCTGGACAACATCTTTCGTTGTATACATAAATGTAAATAACCACGGAGAAATGAGCCAGGCGATCTGGGCGATAGTATTCCCTGTCCCTTGCAGGCGTGTGCGCTCGTGATAATCAGGGGTCATTTCAAAACCCAAGGCGATCCAGGGAATGGCAAAAAAGGCAAAGGCAACGACAAACAAGCATTGGATCACCAAAAAATACGTAAAATTAAACATTTCGCTGTTTTCTTTATGGAGCTGGAAGAGCAAAGCGAATAATACTCCTGAGATAAGGGCCCCGAAGAACATGAATGGCCTGCGGCGGCCGTATCGGGCGCGAGAATTATCTGAAATATACCCCACCAAAGGATCGGTAAAGGCATCAAGAAGACGGGGAATGGTCCCCACCAGACCGACTAAGACAGGGTTCATGCCTAAACCTAAGTTCAAGACCAAAACCATCGCGGAAATGGCAGCCGCTTGCATCTGGTTAACAAGGGCGCCCATGCTGTAGACAGCTTTTTGAAAAATAGGAATGCGGTCTTCGGGGGCTGTTATATGGTGGCGGGAATGCTCCATGACTTCTTCCATGATCTATCTCCGTTCTAATTCTATTAAATAAGTATGAACATAAATTTTGGATTATAACAAGCAAAGATCATTTATACAATATTATTTATCGTTGTAAAATGGTGACGTCTACCAATTACAAGGCCTCCCCCTTGGTTTAGATATTAATTGAACTCCATATTTATTCTCAATAGATTTCTTGAAATCTAAATCAGCCCATGCTTTTAATGACATCGTTTGTTTTCTAATCTCATTTAAATCTTCTTCTTGTTCAGACTGATCAATATATTCTTTCCATGACGCTATAGAAACAAATGTCCCTGCATCCTCTAAAGAAATATAACCCTTTTCTTTCCCTATATGCTCTCTTGCGCTTGACCATATCCAATCCCAAGGCTTGTGAACTAGATGCGCTCGCACTGGATTACGTTCGACGTAGCGTAAAGCCGCTATCAAATGGTTCTCATCTAATATGCAAGAATAATACCGCCCTTCCCATATATGACCGCTGGCTCCATTCTTTTGATTTAGATACATTGCGTAACGCCTGTGAACAACGTTAATCACTTTTGCAAATGAATCAAGCTCATCAGCAATAGCAACGAAATGCACATGATTATCCATTAGGCAAAAAGACAGTACCCTCATTTTCCATTCCTGACAGGCCTCTTCAAACCAAAATAGGTATTTGCGCCTATCTTCATCGGAATAAAATACTTTTTGTTTATTGTTTCCTCTGTGTGTCAAATGGAAAGGAAGCCCTGGCACAACAAGCCTTGCAGAACGAGGCATAAAACTGACCTATAGTTTAAGGGGGAATTGTGTATCGACTTATAGCGTTAGGGGATAACGCTATGTTTGATTTTATTGACAAAACGAAAATTGTCAAATAAATTTTAATTGGTAGACGTCACCATTTATCCTTACCCAAGGGTGACTTTGATCAGGGAGTCTGTGGTGAGGGATGACCTGGGGATGATGACTTTGTTCTTGGATATTGGCTTAACAATGACCGGTTTTCCGTTGATCAAGACCTCCTTGATCGCATACTTTCCGGCATCCAGTTTTAGAGGATTATGATATTCAACGCTCAGACGTTTGCCCGCGAATTGGCAGACCACACCAGCCTGTCCCCTGAGGTCAAATTCCTCTTTGACAAGCTGGGGATAAAGCACCAGTTCCCCACGCGAACCGCGCACGCCGAAAACCTGTGTCAATTGGGTCAAAACCAGCCAACTGGCAGAGCCTGTCAGGTAATGATACATGCCCCGGCCTTCGGAATCAAAATATTCCGGGATACCGGGATAAATTTTACTGCGCTTTCCATCGCTGGCCATTTCATACACCGAACGCAGGACCTGAAAGCCTGCCCTGGCAAAACCGCGTTGGTAAAGGGCCGCCGCGTACATGACGTTCATATGGCTGAAAAAAGAGCCGTTTTCCTTGGTGCCGTACGCAAAACCAAAAGCCCGTCCCAGGTCCATGTAATGGGACAGGCCAAAATCCGTATTCAGCCGATACCCGCCCAATTGTTTGTCTTTCAGGAATTTATCGACGCTGATAATGACCTTCTTAACCTCTTCATCGGTGGCCATGCCGCTCATGACGGAAAATACCTGGCCTGTCAGGGTCATGCGCACCCTTTGGTCGATCACGCCTTCGACGCGCTGGGCATTATTGTCATAATACCCATTGAACCACTCATAGGTGGTGTTGTTCTGTTTAAGTTGGACCATTTCCTGGCGGCGGATATGCGCGAATATCCAATGGCCCTTGGCCCTGATGTCATGGACCAAATCCTTGACCGTGACCTCAACCGTTTCCCCGCTTACGGCGGGCTGGACACTGTGAAAATATTTTCCGAAAAGATGATTATGTTTGTCCTGATAATCATCGTAATTGACCTTTTCGCTTAACGTATCGAGCAGGATCAACAGTTCACGGGCCACCCGCAGGCGGTCAATGCCTTTGATGGCGGCCATGTCCTCAAGTAGTTTGGCGAGGGCCAATAGATTACCGCCGTACAATGAGCTGAATGCCGTTGACTCCCCTCTCGAGGATGCCATATCTAGGCCATCGTTCCAATCGGCGTTTTCCAACCGGATAATATTATGTTCTCCGACATTAAAGAACTGCGTCAAATGTTCCACCAAGATATGCTCGAGGATCGTCCCTTCATACACATGCCCTTTTTTATCGAGCAATTTATGTCCGTATTGATTGATCCATCCGATATCCTTGTCATGAGTACGCGATAATTGCGGGTCCCTGAAATAGCTCTGCTTATGCAATAAAATATCAAAGTCCCCGCTCTGGTCTATATAAAGCATCAAGGTCAACAAGGGCCATGCCCCATGGTCCATCCACACGCGGGTGATGGCGTTGCGGTCGGCCACAAATTCCCCTGGCTTAGACCCAATGATGGTGGCATTACTGCCGTCGATGCGGATCCCCGCGCAATTATTGATCAAATCCTGGCGCACCTGATGGGGTTCAATGAGGATGAGCGACAAAAGGTCCTGCCAAATGTCTCTCCAGCCGCGGCCGCCTTTGCCGTAATCATGGTCAGGCAAAAACGAACAGCCGAAAATACGGCGTAAAACGGGCTGCAAGATGACCCATCGCATCCAGGAGTCAAAATTCCCATCCTTAGTTCTAAAAACAATGGTCGAGACCTTACCCAGCCAGTATTTTTTATTCGCCTCCAAGGCCTGATTGAATTTTTCAACGGAATTAAAACGACTGAAGGTCTCCTTAGACTTGACTTCATCAGCTTCGGTCCCCACCGCTATGATATACGATTGATCTTTACCGGGCTTGAGGGTGATCTCCTTAAAACGCAAAGCACCGACCACTTCCTTGCCGTTAAGCTCCTGGGGCTTAAGCGCGGAAGGTTTTAAATTGTCATAGACCGCCTGCGGCCGATCGGCCAAACCACCATCGCCATAAAAACTATCCACCGTCGGAAATGAACCAGCGGGACCACCTGCCCCGCCCTGGGCGGGGCCAGCCTTCTCTTGGTTCCCATACACATAATAGACATCATGACTTGTTTTATGGCCTTCTTCATTAAAGGCCATGGTGGCCTCTAACAAGACCCCTTGGGACGTTTGCTTAGGCCTGTTTAAAAGAGCGGTCACGTGTTCGTGATCATGCTTATTGGCCAAGGAACGCCCGAATAGCGGGATAGCAGCGGTGGGAGTGAATTTGATTTGTTTTTTTGAAATATTCTTGACCGTGACCATCATTAACTCGGTATTCTCACCACTCACCGGAATAAAATTGACGGCACTTATTTCCAATCCTGTTTTCTTTTCAGTACGCTGAAGTTTATGCCATAATGGCCCTATCGTAATGGAAGGCAAAGAAAGTCCATTAAATAGACTTAAAACCTCTTTATCCTTGATATAAACATAAAATTCCCGTAAAGGCCCACGCAGGTCTTCGCGTGAGACAGGTTTGGTCAAATAGTGGAACTTATCAAGTTTAATGTCCCCGCTTAACAACGGAGTGATAGAAGATTTAAGGCTTAGGGTATCTGTGCCGCATAACGGAGCGTATATTGTTTTGATCAAAGCGGCTTGCTTTGATGTAAAACTCACTCCATCAGGAAGATAGGTGTAAAAAGATTCTGGGGACATAAACAATCTGGCTGACGGATATTTTAATATTAGGCAAACAGCTGAGAATGTCTGGCGAATTACTATGAGTGGCTGGCATGAAGCCCATGAGATCCAAAACTTGCTTCGGTGAGTTTATAAAGACGTTGCATTTTGAGGAAATGCACCTCGGAGAATTGGATCCCGATATCCCACAACGATAAATTCACTAATTTTACCCAAACCACATGACCGCTAAGGACTAACGGCTCTCCGCCATCCGGTAATTCGACTTCCAATTCAAGTTGATCGTCTAAAAAATAACGTTCTCTGGTCAAGATCCTGATACCATCAGCAGAAGCGTCACGTAAAAAAACCTCGGTACCGTAATCGTCATTGGCATCTTTGAATTTTACCGGGTATCGGGCTTGGAAACGGACGAATATCCGCCGCTCTCCTGCTGTTTCTAACGCTGTGGGCATTCTAATCTCCGGTTATCAGAAACTATTATTTTCCCAACGCTTAGATGTAAAAAATTTATCTAGACGGGTTGAAGATCCCGAAATAATCTCTGAAAAAACCATACCCACCCGGTATTGCTCAGAAACGTCCAACTTACGTACCCATTTCACAACCCCAATGACCATAACAGGTTCTGTATTTGGCTTGAGGACGATCTCAAGGGCGATCTTCTGATTTATCCCAACATTTTGAGACGAGATCAAGCCGATCCCATGCCGGCTGATATCCATTGTTTTAGTCTGATCAAACTCAGAGCCAGCCTTACCTTCTACCGGCACAAAACAGTTATATCTTGCTTCAACACGCTGATTTACAACACCACCCATATAAAACCTTTATGTAATTTGGAATAAATTTTTATTATGCCTGAAAGCGCTTTCCCTTATCTATAGTCTAAAACATATTTGCCAAAAAGCAAATGGAAATGGAAAAAAAATTTATAACATAACCTGCTGATAATAATGCGCTTGTGGAAGTGCTAAGAATTTGTTTTAAAATTATTAAATATTAAAGATCAAAAAACCTATTTTTTCACTCATTTATATTGCAGCCATTTTATGCAAATGTTATACTATCCGTACTATGGCAGATCAAACTCCTGATGCAAGAAAAGCGAAGCAACTGACCTTAGAGGAGTATGCCAAGATCAAGGAAAAAGTAGCTAAATCCAAACTAAAACTGACCTTCCCCTGGATCATTAAATTCTGTTTTTTCTTTCCGATGGCCTATGGTTTGTTCCTGGTCATTTTTTATATTGTTCATCTGCGCTTTGTGGCAGAACATTAAAAACCCATGACAGATAATCTCGCCTTCCTTATAAGTTTTGTATTCCTCTTCCAAGGGGCCGCCCGGGGATTCATGCTCACTTTATTGGTCCCTTTCTCTATTATAGTGGGTACCATCATCAGTGTCCTTTATTATCTACTCACCAAAGAAATGATCGTAAGCCTGCTGATAGGATTGGTCGGGCCATTCCTATTGCACCTGTTATTTAAATACCTGCTTAAATTGGTGGTAAAAGCCGGCAATGTCGATATTAAACCCAGTATTTTAAGCCGTATCGGCGGCGCACTATTAAATCTGACCTGGGGATGGGTCTTCATTATCTTTACCTTGGTCTTGGTGGCGGCCTTACCCCCTTGGGGAGATACGATGACCTCTATCCACAACGATGTGACCCAATCAATCTCCTATTCAGTGGCCAAGCCTTTCGCGGACAATCTGTTTGGCACGACCCCGGCCAATCCTGATGCGGTTGCCAGTGCCCCACCTTCAGCCAATGATGCCAAGACCTTGGCCGAAGACCCTCGTTTCCAAAAAGTCCTTCAGGACCCGGATATCCAAAAAGACATCGATTCCCATGATATTGTCAAACTAATGAGCAACCCTAAAATGATGGACCTGACCCGACAGATCATGAGCGATCCTGCCACCATGAAAAAGATCATGGCCCTCTATAACAGCCAAACAAAACCCCAATTAAAATGGGCCGCTTCAGAGAATAATATTTAAATGTCCTGATATTATTTCCTGACTTCCGCTCGTAGAGACGCCATTTATGGCGTCTCAATACATCGCCATTTATGGCGTCTCTCATTTACCAATGCAGAATTGGGAAAAGATACTTTCCAGCAGATCATCGTCGATGTTCCTGCCCGTGATGGCATCAAGCTCATTGACCGCGGATTTGATCTCTTCGGAGATAAATTCAAGAGGAGTATTTTCGATCATCAAACGGCAGGCGCTTTGCAGGTCTTCTTGAGCGGCTTCTAAGGCTTTGATATGGCGGACATTACTGATAAGAATACCGTTGGTATCAAGGTCCTTTTGCCGGCAGATCATACCAACGATCTTTTCTTCCAGGTTTTGAATTGAACGCTGATCGAGGGCTGAGATCTCGATCACATTGGCAGGGCCAAATACCTTCCTGGCATGCGCCATATCGATCTTGCCGGCGAGATCGATCTTATTCACCACCACCAAGACCCGGGCAAACTTTAATTGTTCGATAAGCCGCAAATCCTGCTCTTCCAAAACACAGCTATGGTCCAAAACCAAAAGTACCATATCAGCGCCTTTGATATACAGATGACTGCGCTTGATAGCTTCTTCTTCAATTAAGTCCCGGGGCTCTAAAATTCCGGCGGTGTCAACCAGGGAGATCGGAATGCCTTTGATCTGCGCTGATTCTTCCAGCACATCACGCGTGGTGCCGGCGATAGGCGTGACAATGGCCCTTTGTTCTTTAAGAAGGGCATTGAGTAAGGATGATTTGCCCACATTAGGCTTACCGCAGATAACGATCCGGATACCGTCCTTTAATATGCGTCCGCTGGCAGACGATTCCAATAATTTAACGATGGCTTTATATTGGGCCTCGAGACGTTCTGATATTTGCCGGCGGTTTTGCGCATCAATACCATCTTCAGGAAAATTGATCACCGCCTCAAGCATCGTATAAAGCTTTATCAATTCATCCCTTATCAAATCCAATTGGGTTGATAATTCCCCTTTGAGTTGATGTTGGCTTTGGCGCAGAAAAATTTCAGTTTTGGCCTGGATAACATCGATCACCGCTTCTGCCTGGGTCAAATCCATCCGCCCATGAAGAAAGGCGCGTTTGGTGAATTCTCCGGGTGCGGCCAATCGTGCGCCGGCGGTCAATACTGTTTGGAGCACTTCGTTTAGGACAGTCATCCCGCCGTGGCAGGAGATCTCAACCACATCCTCAGCCGTATAACTTTTAGGCGCCTTCATCAAGGTGGCCAACACCTCATCAACGATTTCTTTATTCTTGCCAACGACCCAGCCATGATGCACCGTATGGCTTTTGGCTTTTGCTAAAGTTTTATTCGCTTGCAATCGAAGGACCCGGTCAACTACAGCAACCGCATCATTGCCGCTAATACGAATAATCCCGATCCCCCCCTGTCCCGAAGGTGTCGCAATCGCCGCAATTGTGTCTTCCATGCCTTTGTACTGGTACATGCCTCAACTCCCCCTTAAATAATCCCTGGCTTCGGCGACTAGGAATATTGAACCCGCCACTACGATGATATCTTGCGGGCTGGCTTTCTTTAAGGCCTTCTCTAGAGCTTGAGGCAGGTCCTCGATGATTTCAAATGGTGTATGACCAAAATATTCTTTAGCCTCTGACGGCTTAAAAATGTGTGCGCGGGGATGACGGGCCTGTGTTAAAAAAACTTGTGACGCATTTTCTTTTAAAGGATTACAAATAGCCCCTGCATCTTTGTCTTCGGATATTCCTAACACTAAAAAAACTTTTCGCCGGGGATACTCTTCTTTCAAGGTTTCGGACAATGCCTGGGCCGAAGCCCCGTTGTGGGCACTATCAACGATCACATCAGGATCTTTTTTCATTAATTCAAAACGTCCTGGCCATCGGACATTCTTTAGCCCGTCCTTGATCGCCTCATCACTGACCTTAAAACCCATTGTTTGTAAAATGTTCACGGCTTCGATCGCTGTGGCTGAATTGACCACTTGATGCTGACCCTTAAGCCCTACTTTTAAATTTTCATATTTGGAAGGATCGACAAGGACAGGATCAACGCCAAATTCCTTGCAGCGGCGCAGCATCAGGCCCATGACTTCTTTTTCTTGAGGAGCGATCACCACTTTCTGGTGAGAATCCTTGATGATACCCGCTTTTTCTGACGCGATCTTAGTCAAGGTGTCTCCCAATATCCGGGTATGGTCCAAACTCACCGGTGTTATGATAGCGACGGAAGAATTAGCGGCATTGGTCGCATCCAGGCGGCCTCCCAAACCGGTCTCCAGGATGACAATATCCACCTTTGATCTGGCAAAATGGCACAAAGCGGCAACGGTCAGGACTTCAAAGAATGTAAGGATATTGCCTTCATTCTTGATCGCGGCGGCAAAAGGGCGTAATGCCGTCAGCACGGCGGAGAACTGTTCATCATCAATGGCCCCGCTGAAATCTTCTTTGGAACGCAAATTTTCAGGGCCCAAAATGCGGATGCGCTCATTGACCTTGTGCAAATGAGGCGATGTATATAAGCCAACCTTATAGCCTGCCTCCTGCATGATCGTCCCCAAAATCGCACAGGTCGAACCTTTGCCTTTGGTGCCGGCGACATGGACGATCTTAAGGTCTTTGGCCGGATCGCCCAAGACGTCTAATAATTTCTCAATACGGTTAAGATGGAATTCTTCGGGGCGCAGTTTATGGAGCTGGGATTCAAAATTGACAAAGGAATTTAGATAAGAATTTACTTCTGAGTGATCCATATGACTTTGTCATCCCCGAATGTTTTTATCGGGGATCCATTTTTGGAATGGTTGTGTCATGGATTCCCGCTTTCGCGGGAATGACATTATTTTATACTGGGGAATGACACCAATCAATGTTTGAAATGCCTGATACCAGTGTTGACCATGGCGATCTTTCTTTTATCAGCTTCTTTGATCACAGCTTCATCCATGATGGAACCACCGGTTTGGATAATAGCCTTGACCCCGGCCTTCGCGGCAATGGTGACGGTGTCAGGCTTAGGCAAAAATGCATCGGATATCAAAACACTCCCGCGGGCAGAAGACCCGGCCCGACGGATGGCATGGATCGCGGAATCGACACGACTGGTCTGGCCGCAGCCGATACCAATGGTCTGTGTTCCCTTGACCAGGGCAATGGCATTGCTTTTGACATGCTTGATCAATTTCCAGCCGAAAACCATGGCCTCCATTTGCGCCTTGGTAGGTTTGACCTTGGTGACGACTTTCAATTCTTCCGGCTTGATGGTACGGTTATCCTTTTCCTGGAGCAAAAGGCCGCCTGTAACTTTCTTGAAATCAAATTTTTCTAGTTTGATGCCGCCCAAATCCAGCACCAGTAAGCGTAAATTCTTCTTAACGGAAAAAAGCTTCTTGGCTTCCTCGGAAAAATCAGGGGCGATGATGCATTCCATAAAACCGCTCTTGATAACAGCGGCAGCGGTCTTGGCGTCCACACAACGGTTTAAACCAATGATGCCCCCAAAAGCGGAAAGGGTGTCGCTTTTGTATGCTTTAATATAGGCCTTATCAAGGCTTTTGTCCTGAGCGACACCGCAAGGATTATTGTGTTTGATGATGACCGCGGCCGGGGCATCAAATTCACGGATGATATCGACCGCCGCGTTTAAGTCCAGGATATTATTAAAGGAAAGTTCCTTGCCTTGCAATTGCTGAAGTTGGCTTAAACCCTCGAGCTTGCCATGATCTGAATAAAACGCCGCGGCCTGATGCGGGTTTTCCCCGTAGCGCAGGTCCTGTAATTTGCTGAATGAAAAAGCGAATTCTTTGGGGAAGGCGGAAAAAGAATCGTCCGATTTAAAACGGTTCTTTAGAAAATCATAAATAGCGGCATCATAACGGGAAGTCCTCTCAAAAACCTCAATGGCCAAATTAGCCAACACCTTGTCCGATAAAATGCCGCTGTTATTATTAAGCTCATTGAGCACTTCCCCATAACGTTCGGCATTACAGATGACGGCCACACTTCTATAATTCTTGGCCGCCGAACGCAGCATGGAAGGCCCGCCGATATCGATATTCTCGATCGCTTCTTCCAGGGGGATGTTTTTTTTCTGGACCGCCTTCTCAAATGGATAAAGATTGACCACCACCATATCGATCAGGCTGATATCGTGTTTGGCGATCTGCTTCATATGTTCAGCATTATCCCGCAGGGCCAATAGACCTCCGTGGATCTTGGGATGCAGGGTCTTGACACGGCCATCGAGCATTTCAGGGAAACCGGTATGTTCGGAAACTTCTTTAACGGGGATATTGGATGAACGCAGGAGCGCTGCCGTGCCGCCGGTGGATATGATCTCAACGCCCAGTTTCTGCAAACCCTTGGCGAAATCAACCAGGCCGGTCTTATCGGAAACGGAGATCAATGCGCGTTTGACTTTAATCAACTTCTTATCTCTTGCCTTTTTTACGTTTGCGTTCGGAGGGCTTGCAATAAAAGCGGCGCTCTTTAAGCTCGACTAAAAAACCGTCTTTTTGGCATTGCTTCTTGAATAAGCGCATCGCTTTTTCAAAACTATTCTTGTCATTGACTTTGACTTCTAACATTACTTATCACTGCTCCTGTTGGTTTAATTGGTTTGAAGGGAAGTATTATAGTACAGGATCGGGCTTTGTCAAACGCCTTTTAATAGGTAGGATCAACGTAGGTATATAGTTCCCCGGCGAAATTACGCAGGGTATAGCGGCCGTTCTCTTTGGAAACCAGATAATCCGGGCTGATGGGGATCTTGCCGCCACCACCGGGGCCGTCGATCACGTAGGTCGGCACCGCGTAACCCGTGGTATGACCGCGAAGGTTCTGGATGATATTAATACCTGTTTCGATCGTAGTCCTAAAATGCCTGGAGCCGATGATAGGATCGCATTGGTAAATGTAATAAGGTCTGACCCGGATCTTTAAAAGTTCATGGAACAGTTTTTTCATGACAGCGGGCGAATCGTTGACACCGCGTAAAAGCACTGTTTGGCTGCCCATCGGAATACCGGCATCCGCGATCATATTACAGGCATGCTTGACGCGCGGGGTGATTTCCTTGGCATGGTTAAAATGCACACTCATCCACAGCGGTGAATATTTTTTGAACATGGCGATCAATTCAGGCGTGATGCGCTGGGGCAAGGTCACCGGAATACGTGTGCCGATGCGCACAAACTCCACATGCGGGATCGCCTTGACGGACGAGATCAAATACTCAAGCATCCGATCGCCCAAGGTCAACGGGTCGCCGCCGGAGATCAGGACATCACGGATCTCGGTATGCTTACGGATATAATTAAGCGCCGCATCATAGGTGGCTGTATTTAGCGTATGATTGCCGTCCCCCACCATGCGTGAACGGGTGCAATAGCGGCAGTACATCGCGCACATCTCATTGACCAAAAAAAGTACCCGGTCAGGATAGCGGTGCACCAAGCCATGCACTTCGGAATTTTTTTCTTCACCGCAGGGATCGAGCATTTCATTTTCAGTGGTCTCAAATTCATAATCCAAAGGAACTGACTGCAAACGGATAGGACATCCGGGGTCATTCTCATCGATCAAGGCGGCAAAATACGGCGGGATGGACATGGTCAATTTGTCCCCTGCCCCTTTGACCCCGCGTTCTTCATGCGGGGTTAATTTCATGAGCTTGGTTATATCATCAATGGTGCGTATGCGGTTACGGAGCTGCCAGCGCCAATCTTCCCAATCAGCCAGGGTCGCCCCGGGAAAAAGTTTTATCACGCGCTCTTCTTGCGGGGACAAAGGGATATTAGGTCCGACGGAAACAGGAGCATCATCCTTGATCAAAGTATTGACAGGGTTCATTTTTTGAATGCTACCTCTCGGCTACGCTGTTTGACTGGCGGCGCTTCTTTGATCCCTAAACGTTTTAGGGCTGCATCCAGGATCTGATTGATGATCTGATTATACGTCATCTTTTTGACTTTAGCAAAAAGAACAAAAACATCATCAGGACTTAAATTCGGCAATGGATTGATCTCCAGGACATACGGATTTCCGGCTTCATCCACACGGAAATCAACACGCCCGAAATCACGGCAATCAACGGACTTAAACGCACGTACAGCCAGGTCTTGCAGGCGACGGGCCATTTTCTCATCGATGGGAGCGGGGCAAATATATTCCACTGATCTTTCGACCACATGACTGTAAGAATAAAAATTATTGCCCAAGCTAGTCTTTCCCCCGATCGCGTATTGCACGACCGGCATGGGTTTGGGCGGATTATTCCCGATGATCCCCACGGTAAACTCAGTACCTTTGATGAATTCTTCAACCAAAGCCGGTTGATTATAATTCCGGCAGATATGCCCTACCTGTTTTTTAAGCTGTTCAAAATTTTCTACCCGTGAACTTTGCGTGATCCCTTTGGACGTGCCCTCATGCAGGGTCTTGACGAACAAAGGAAATCCAATGGTATTAAGCAAGGTCAGATCATCCTCAAGGGTGGCTTTAAAATAGCGGGCCGTGGGAATGCCATCAGCCATAAAACATTTTTTCGCCACCACCTTATCCAATGTTACCCCTAAGGTCAAAGCATCGGCCCCGATAAAAGGAATATTATACAGATCCAAAATAGCCGGCACCTGGCTTTCGCGGTTGCGGCCTTTGAAGCCTTCAGAAATATTTAAAACAATATCTACTTTAAGACTACCGCGGGCTGCGCGATCGATCAATTGGCGGGCTCCGCCGATCAAGACAACCTTGTGCCCGGCTGATTCGAGCGCTGCCTTTAGGCATTCGATCGTCTTTGTCCCGTCGAGCTCGGCCGCGGCATCAACAGGATCGTCCTTAGAGCCCTGCCAGTCGCTTTTTAGATCGTAAGTAATTCCAACTATTTTAGCCATAATATTGCAATCAATTTATCAAAAATCCGACAAAATACCATAAATATTTTTAATTCTAATTAAAGGAAGGAGGCCCTCATTTACCGGCTGATGCCCACATTTACCCGTTGGCAAATTTTTACAACCGGACAGCTGGTGCACATCGGTGAAATAGGTTTGCAAACATTTTGTCCCCAGGTCACGAGCAAAGCATTATATTCGATCCAATATTTGCCGGGCAGTTTTTTTCTTAATGCAAATTCTGTTTGTTCCGGGGTCTTGGTCTTGATATATCCCAGGCGATTGGATATCCGATGTACATGGGTATCAACGCATATCCCCGGCTTGCCAAAACCCTCGGTCATGACCAAGTTCGCGGTCTTGCGCCCCACCCCTTTGAGCGTCAAAAGCAATTCAATATCATCCGGCACTTGACTTTTAAAGCGATGGATCAGATCTGCACAGATCTCATGGATGCGGGTGGCTTTTGTTTTATAAAAACCGACCGGATAAATTAATTTTCGCAGTTCATCGAGCGGAACTTTAAGCATGCCCTCCATGGTATCTGCCCGGGCGAAGAGGCGTTCAGAGGCTGGTAAGGTCGTTTCATCACGGGTACGCAAGCTTAACAAGCAGGATATCAGCACCAAGAACGGACTCTTGAATTTCTTGCCCACCAAGGTCACAGAAGGGTCAGGAAGGTCACGCATGGCGATCTTCAGCCGTTTAATGACCTCTGCAATCTGCTTACTATCCAAAAGTTTTGGTCCGGACATGATTTTCGACGACAATCGCTAAAGATCGCTAAAGACAAATCCCATATCTTCGAGGGTGCCGTAATCTTCGCGCCAATTTGAGCTGGTCTTCACAAAAAGTTCCAGGAAGACCTTGCTGTCAACCAGCTCTTCTAGATCTTTGCGTGCTTCGGTGCCTACCTGTTTTAAGATGGCGCCGGATTTTCCGATGACGATCTCTTTTTGGGACTCGCGTTCAACCAGGATGGCCGCGCGGATATGCAGAACATTGCCTTTTTTAGGCTGGACGCCCTCGATGATTACAGCGATGGAATGCGGGATCTCTTCTCGCATCAGCAGGAATAGTTTTTCACGGATCAGGTCCGCCATGGCCATGCGCTTGGGAAAATCTGTAAGTGTATCTTCAGGATAAAGGAGCGGGCCTACGGGCATTTGTTCAAAAAGCAGGTCGATCATTTTTTTAACATTGGTGCCTTTAAGGGCTGAGAGAGGAAACAAGATCAAATCTTTGATCTCGGTCATGGGAACGCCGCGGACCTCTTCCCAAAGCTTGATATACTCGGGGACAAATTTTCCTTTGGTGATATCGATCTTGTTTAGTCCCACGATAATGGGTTTGCCGCACTTATTAAGCCGCGTGATCACATGTTTTTCTTCAAGGCCGGTTTTCTCGCTGGCATCCACCATGTGTATCACCGCGTCAACGGAATCAATGCTCCCCAACGAAGCCCGATTCATGTATTTATCCAGCTTGTCCTTGCCCGCGTGGATGCCCGGCGTATCGATAAAAACGATCTGGCCGCGCTCGTCGGTGTGAATGCCCCTGATCTGATGGCGTGTTGTTTGCGGCACATCAGAGACAATGGACACTTTTTCACCCAAGATAGCATTGAGAAGTGTTGATTTGCCTACATTGGGCCTTCCCACGATGGCAACGATGCCGCTTTTTAATTCTTTGGCCATATTATTTGCGATACCTCCAGACAGCGATCACAACCCCTGTAAAAAGAACCAGGTTAACAATATTAAAACTGCGCCAAACTATATCCTTGGAAGTAAAGCCCGAAGGGGCCATCAACAAGGCACAGATCCATACCCCCATGGCCCAGGCGATAGAAATGTCTGCCGAAGAACGCCGGCGGATGATCTTAACGATCAAAGGGATATTAAATAAGGGCATAATGATCCCGGCCACGAGACCAATGTTCTCCACTAAATGCATGGCTGACCTTTCCTGTATTTTATGACCACGATCAAAACACCCGATAACATGATCACATTGACGATATTAAAACCCATAGCTACTTTATCCCCGGTAATAAAAGCACTGGGGGCCATCAAGACCGACGTTGCCCACAGACCGGCGGCCCATACCAACGAGATGTCCTGTGAAGATTTCCTTCGCACAACGCGCACCATCAAAGGGATGTCCCACAATGGCAGGATCACCGCCGCCCAAAAACTGATCGTTCTCAAATTAAGACCTCTCCCAACAGGACCCCGCAGCTTGGCCAATTGGCCATGCGGGGATCTATGTCAGTGCAAAAAATTTAACCAAGGACTTCATGCGTTCCTCGACCTCAGGCATAGTCAACGATGCGGTGCGGGCCATGCCAAAGCCTTGCACGTTAAAAGAAGCAACGGTCGTGGCGTACAATAAGGCCTTGCGCAAGGTTTTATCGTCGAGCTTGTTGACTCGGCTTAAATAACCCATCAGCCCGCCGGCAAAGGTATCTCCGGCACCAGTGGGGTCAATAACTTTTTCAACCGGGAAGGCCGGGAATGAAAACATCACCTGGTCGCTGTAAAACAAGACACCATGCTCGCCTTTTTTAATGACGATCATCCTGGGCCCCATGGCCCGCAGGCGTTTGGCCGCCATGATCAGATTGTTCTCACCAGACAATGCCCTGGCTTCGCTGTCATTGGCCACGAACAGATGCACCATCTTCATTAACCGGCGTAAAGACTTTTGTTTATGGGTGATCCAAAGGTTCATGCTGTCCAAACCGATCAATCGCGGATTTTTCAAATGTTTGAACAGCTGTATTTGCAAATCCGGATCGAAATTAGCCAGGAAAATATTGGGCAAGCTTTTTTGATGTTCCTTTAATTCAGGCACATAACTTTGCAAAACCCCCAATTCCGTTGCCAGGGTCAGGGCCGTGTTCAGGTCCCCTTTTTTATATTCACCTCTCCAGCGGAAGGTCTTGCCGCTGCTGATCTTGACTGACGACAGGTCAATGCCCTTGCTCCTTAAAAAATCCAGGTGCCTGACCGGAAAATCCTTGCCCACCACCGCCACCATATGCACGTCAGTAAAAAGCCTGGCGGACATGGCAAAATGAGCGGCTGAGCCGCCTAACATATCTTTTTTCGACCCTGAAGGTGTTTTGACATGGTCCAACGCCACTGTCCCTAAAACCACTAAGCTCATATTATTCCCCTATAATTTTGACTAAAACCCTCTTGTCCCGACGTCCGTCGAATTCGCCGTAAAAGATCTGTTCCCAGGGACCAAAATCCAATTTGCCGCGGGTCACGGCCACGACCACGTCCCTGCCCATCAGCTGGCGTTTGATATGCGCGTCAGCATTGTCTTCCCCGGTATCATTATGCCTGTACTGGGAAACCGGCTCATGGGGGGCCAATTTCTCCAGCCACGCATCATAATCATGCAGCAGCCCGCTTTCATCGTCGTTGATATAAACACTGGCCGAGATGTGCATGGCATTGACCAGACATAATCCTTCCTGGATGCCGCTTTGGTCGATGGCCGACTGCACCTTGTCGGTGATATTGATATACGCCCGGCGGGTCTTGGTATGGAACCATAATTCTTGGCGAAAATTTTTCATCTCAATGCTGTTTGGAGGTCTTCTTCTTTTTTTCCAACTGTTTGATATACTGCTGAAAATGCTCGTCCTTAAGAAGATTGTCCAGGTCGGTATCGCCCTTTAAATGTTCAAAATCATCGTAGCCAAGATCAATGGCCTTAGTCAAAGCACCCAGGGCGGCACGGGTTTGGTTAAGCAAAGCATAGGAACAGGCCAGATTATAAAAAACGATCGCGTCCTCAGGCCTTAGATGGGAAAGTTTAAGATCTACTTCCAAACCCTTTTGCCAAAGGCCTGCCCGTGTATACAAATCTCCGATAGCGCTCAAGGCTTCTATAAAATTAGGCGTTTCCTTAAGGATATTCTCATAAAAAGCAATCTCGAAATCGACATCCTCTTTTTTCCGTGAGATCTTTGGCGCGTGCTCTTTACGCATGCGTGGTCCTTTCCTTAAACTTCTATTTTTTCTTCAAATATTTTTCAATGCGGGCAACAGCTTCCTTTAAATTATCATAGCTTGACGCATAGGAAATGCGCACATGATCGCTGCAGCTCTGGCCGAAGGCATCGCCCGGCACCAGGGCCACTTTCTGCTTTAACAATAAATTCCTGGCAAAATCCATCGCATTCTCGCCCGATACCTTTATCGACGGGAAAGCGTAAAAAGCCCCTTGAGGCATATGGCAGGTGAGCCCGATATCGTTCAAGGCCCCGACAATAAAACGCCGGCGGCGGTCATATTCCTTTTTCATGGCCAACACATCCGCTACCGGGTTTTTTAAAGCTTCAATGGCCGCCATTTGGCTGGTGATAGGCGCACATAACATCGTATATTGATGGATCTTGGTCATGGCTGCGATAATGTCCTCAGGCCCGCAGGCATAGCCGATACGAAATCCTGTCATGGCATAACTTTTGGAAAAACCATTTAAATAGATCACCCGATTGCGCATCTGCGGTAAGGTAGCCATCGGCGTATGTTCGAAATCGTAGGTCAATTCATCATAAAGTTCATCACTGAAGACCAGCAGGTCATGTTTCTTGAAGACACGGGCCAGCTCTTCCAATTCTTTTTTAGAATAGGAGCTTCCCGTCGGATTGCTGGGATAGCCAAGCAGGATACCGCGCACACCCGGTTTAACGGCATCTTCAATTTGTTTGGGAGTCACCTTAAAACCGGTCTGGCCCGTTGTTTTTAGAAATATTGCCTCACCGCCTGCTAATTCAACTACCGGGCCATAGGCCACATAGCAGGGTTCGGGGATCAAAATTTTTTCGCCTGGATTAAGGACAGCCCTCATCGCCAGGTCCAATGCCTCGCTGACACCGACAGTGATCAAGACTTCTTCTTCAGGGTCATAGGCAAGCTGATGGCGCTTTTTTAAAAACGCACTGATGTCCTGCCTAAGTTCGATCATGCCCTTATTGGATGTATAAGAAGTGTACCCTTGCTCCAGGGATTCAATGGCGCGGGCGCGCACATGCCAGGGAGTGACGAAATCCGGCTCTCCAACACCAAGAGAGATGACGTCCTTCATGCCCAACACAAGGTCAAAAAATGCCCTGATACCTGAGGGCGCTACTTTGTCAACACGTTTAGATATCCTCATTGAAATAAATTCCTTCAATATGAAATGTTTTGTCTGCGTTCATTTTTGGGATGTTTAAAGATCTGTCCTTCTTCTTTGTACTTGCGCAGTAAAAAATGCGTGGCTGTCTGGCGTACATTGGCCATGGATGACAATTTCGCCGCGACGAAATCCGCCACGGTCTGGATCGTATCACCCTCGACGATGACCAAAAGGTCAAAACCGCCGGAAAGCAGATAACAGCTTTTGACCTCCGGGTAACTGTATATCCTCTCGGCAATGTTGTCAAAACCCACGTCCTTTTGGGGTGTTATCGACACTTCGATCATGGCGCGCACCATCGTCGCATTCGGCTTAACTTTAGTCATAATCATTCTCCTTGTCACTTGGCGGCTGGTACTTTAACAAAATTCAAACGGTGCTCCAACATGGCTATCTGTTGATTTAAAACATCAATGTCCTCATGCAATACCTTGATCTTCTCCCGCATCTGATTATTACGGGCATCTGTCACGACCATCTCATGGATGAGCCTTTTTCTCTTTTGCGTCCACGACAGGGACAGCAAGGACGATTCCTTTAATTGCTCCATGCGTGATTCATAGGCACTGATCTTGGCCTCAAGCTCTTCCTTGCGGCCTTTAAGCTGATCGACCATTCGGACATGATAATCTGCCTGTGCCTCCGGATAATTGCTGCCCGGGCTTATTTGGCCGGCACGCAAAAGCTCCAGACGGGCTTCAAGTATTTTATTCTGGGCGATGATATCTTCTTCCTTCAAATTTTGCGTGTTATTGCCGGCTTGAAGGTCTTTTAATTCATTTTCCAGGACTACTTCCTGTTTACTTTCATCTTCAAGCTGTTGCCGCCATTGGGTCAGGTCATTGTTCCCTGACATGTCCGGCGCTGTATTTTTCCGGACTTTGAGCGCACCAAGCCGTTCTTTTTTTATCCTGATCTGCCCTTGAAGATCATCGATCCTCATCTGCTGGTCTGTCCGTCCATGCCTTTGTTTTAACGAGAGTGCCATCAGCTCATTCTTACTTTGCCAGTCAAAGACCTCTCGCTGCAATTTCTCTAGCTCTCCGTATAACTGCCGGTATTGTACCTGCAGGCCATTATTTTCGATCATCAAATCCTGTGTTTTAGACTTGATCATATCCAAGGTCAATTGCCATTGCTCCGGCATGGCCATTTCTTGTGGCTCTTGGGCCCTGACGCTTACGGCCCACCACAATAATGGCAGCATAATAAAGTATTTACAAGGATTCATACAATTAATTATAACGGGTATTTACCGATGGGGCAAGTATGGGGAAATAAATCTCCGTGTCATTTATTGCTCACAAATACAAAACCTTTACGGCGGCCGCTGACGGGATCTGCTATTTTTGAAGTCATTTTAGCGGCATGCTCTGGAAGGCATTGATCTTCAAAGGCGACGATCAAACGCCGGGTTGGTTTGGAGCGGTTATGGACCTTGGCCACCGGTTCCTGGCCTAAAAAACAGCCTTTGGTATAGGAGACATAATCATTTTCATGCACATTCAGGATAAATTCATCAGCCATATAATCAATACCCATCAATGGCAGATTTTCCCCCAGCCTAAAAAGGGTAAATTCATCGTCGCTAACGCTGCTGCTTGCTTGCTCTGATGTCCAAACCCATTGTGCACTGTCCATATCCACATAAATGCTCTCAGTGGCCGGATCAATGCGCACATGGCTCAGTTTAACATACCGCTCCAGATGCTTGAGAAGTCCTTCCACCGCAAAAGATGGCACGCTGATCAAGAATTCTTCATCGCTGATCTTCTGTTGGCGGATCGTTGCGATGATCCGCCCATGCTGGTTTAAAAACGCATTGCGGGGAGCATCCAGGGTATTCGAAGTGATCCCATTGAGGAACCCGGCGGCATTCCCCTTAATGCTTAGGACGGTGTCTGGCAGTTTGTGCAATCGCAAGGGCCAAAGCCTCCTTTTTGGTCTTTATTTTACCCAACGCCACGGCTTCTTCTACTTCTCTAAGGATCTCGCCAAATAGTTTTGAAGGTTTTAATTTCAAGACCTTGATGAGATCATAACCTGTTAACAGACGCTCTTTAGGTTTTTGATCTTTTACGCTAAAATATCGCTCGATGAGCATGTGACAGATCTTGGCATGATGCTTGTGTTTGGCTTCGCTCGTCAAAGGCCCGCGGGTGGACGCCTGGTCTGCCAAGGCCAAAATCGCAAGACTTGCTGCCTCGTCCTTGGTGTCCCTCAAATACCGGAATATGGCCTTGGGGCTGGGGACTTTAAAATTCGACAGATATCCCGGCCTTAAATGCATACGCACCGCGTCCTCCAGAAAAAAGCGTTCTTTAACGGAAAGCTTTAGATGCTTGGCGACCTGCCTGGTGATCCTTTCCCCGGCGTGTTCATGCGTATGAAAAGTCATGCGTGCGCCTTCTTTGCGACGGGTTTCCGGTTTTCCAATGTCATGCAAGATGGCCGCCATTTTTAATAACGCCAGGCGCGAATGCCCACCACCGATAAGCTCTTCCAAATAATTTTTAATACGCTCATCAACGCATTTTTCTTTACTGATCTTTTCAGTATTAAAAAGGACTTGCAAGGTATGTTGCCATACATCCAAATGATGATACCCACCCTGATGCACTCCTTCCATGACCGTGACCTGCGGGATGACCTGGCGCAATAGCCCGATCTTATCCATGTGACAGACCGTCTCATAGGCGCGGCCCGATGCCAAGACCCTAAAGATCTCCTCACGGATCCTTTCCGCGGCAACTGAAGATATCAAATGCGCGTCTTTCTTGATCTGGGCCAGGGTCACGGCGTCGATCTTGAAACCTAGCACGGCATGCAAACTAAAAGCACGTAAGAGCCTCAACGGATCGTCCTTAAATACCTTCGGGCTTACCATGCGCACCACCCCTGCCGCTAAATCCCGTCGGGCACCTTTGACCTCGAGAATGGCCCCCTCATCCATGTTCTTGGACAGGATATCCATGGCCAAGGTATTAACCGTAAAATCCCTTAATAACAGGTCTTTCTGGATAGTGGCCCCACGCCAATCGGTAAAGTCAAAGGTCACGATCTTCCCGTCCAGTTTTTTAACGACCCGTGCGCTGCCATGCTCATGGTCCAACAATACAAAGGTTCCTTTGATCCGGCGGGCAAGTTTACGCGTCAGGGCGACGGCGCCACGATCAACGGCAAAATCAAAATCATTGCCTTTGCGATCGAGATAATGATCACGCAAGGCCCCGCCCACCAGGAACACGCGCTTGCGGCTGTCCTTAAGGGCATCACGCACCAACGACAAATGAGGGTAATCTTCCAATAAAGTCAACAGGCACCATTCTTTGGTCATCGTAAGATTTTTGCCGCTAGGGTTGGGACATTGATGATTTTTGCAGGACTTCATCGACCACGAAGATCGGCGCTTTGAAACGAACCGCCAGGGCAATGCTGTCGGAGGGACGAGAATCCACCATGATGATCTGCCCCTCTTTGGACTTGATCTCCAATTTGGCATGGAAGGTATTGTTGACAAGCTTGTCGATCACGACCCTCTCGAGCTTTGCCCCTAGAGCCTGCACCATCGTGACTAAAAGATCATGCGTCATCGGACGCGGCACATCAACCCCGGAGATCTTGATCTTGATGGAAGATGCTTCCATAAATCCGATGACGATAGGGATCTGGCGTTCACCGTCTTTTTCTTTAAGCACGATCACCTGGTCCTGGCGCTTTTCATCAATGATGATTCTGGATAATTCAACCTGGATCATATTATTTAAGTTTCCTTTTCTTTATTTTTTTGATCTTGTTCTTGGACAGGATCAATTTTAGCTCATCCATGAACTGGTTAACATCACGGAACTGACGGTAGACCGAGGCAAAACGCACATAGGCCACTTCATCCAGCGTCGACAAACGGGTCATGATCATCTCGCCGATATCCTTGGAATAGATCTCACGGTCATATTTCTTGCGGATGGTATGCTCGATATCATCCACCATGGCTTCGATCTTCTCAACGCTGATCGGTCTCTTTTCACAGGCCTTGATCAATCCGTTAAGCACTCGTGTGCGGTCAAAAGCCTGGCGGCGGCCGTCGCGCTTGACGACCATCAGGGGCACTTCTTCGATATACTCATAGGTCGTGAAACGTTCCTCGCACTTGGTGCATTTGCGCCGACGGCGGATGGACGTACCATCGCTGTTTAAGCGTGAGTCCATCACATTGGTACCTTTATATCCGCAGGACGGACAACGCATAATTGTTACCTTTAATCCTTATCTACATAAATAGGGAATGATTGGGCCAATCGCTCGACTTCGTGGCGTACTTTTTCTAATTCCGTTTCCTTGTCCCGATTAAGCACGCAACGGTCGATCAATGCCGCGATGGTGAGCATCTGGGCTTCCTTCATGCCGCGGGTGGTGACAGCCGGAGTGCCCACACGAATTCCGCTGGCAACCGTCGGAGATTCCGTGTCAAAGGGGATCAGGTTCTTGTTGACGGTAATCTGCACACGGTCAAGTAATGTGGCCGCTTCTTTGCCGGTGATCTTTTTGGGACGCAGGTCCACCATGAACAAATGATTGTCCGTGCCTCCGGTAACAATGCGAAATCCTCTTTCGCTCATGGCCTTGGCAAAAGCCTGGGCATTGGCAATGATCTGTTGCTGATACTGCTTGAATTCCGGCGACAAGGCTTCTTTAAAAGCCACGGCCTTGGCCGCGATGATGTGCATCAGAGGTCCACCTTGAATGCCTGGAAAAATAGCGCTGTCGATCTTCTTGGCAAATTCCGCCTTGCAGATGATCATCCCGCCGCGCGGGCCCCGAAGGGTCTTATGGGTTGTCGTTGTCACAAAATGGGCATGAGGCACAGGGTTAGGATGCAATCCTGCCGCGACAAGGCCCGCGAAATGGGCCATGTCTACGAATAAATACGCACCGATCTTGTCCGCGATGGCACGAAAACGTTTAAAATCCAGGACCCTTGAATACGCTGAATATCCGGCCACGATCATTTTAGGTTTGTGTTCCAAAGCCAGACGCTCGACTTCATCCATATCGATAAGCTCGGTTTTGGCATCGACCTTATACGAGACAAAATGATACAGGCGCCCGGAAATGTTAAACTTCAGGCCATGGGTCAAATGCCCGCCGCAAGCCAAATCCAGCCCCATCACGGTGTCACCAGGTGTAAGAACAGCCATGTACACGGCGGTATTGGCCTGTGACCCGGAATGCGCCTGCACATTAATATGGTCCCCGCCAAAGATCTGCTTGGCGCGGTTGATGGCCAGGTTTTCAGCCTCGTCGACAAATTCACAGCCGTTATACCAGCGGGCACCCGGATATCCTTCTGCATATTTATTGGTCAAGACAGAGCCTGCCGCTTCCAGAACCGCGGGAGAGACGATATTTTCTGAGGCGATCAATTCAAGATTATTCTGCTGGCGTTTCAGCTCACGCTGAATGGCTTTGAATATCTCGGGATCAGTTTTTTGCAATTGCTTCATTTAGAAAACTCGCTTTCTATTTTTTGGATCTGCTCTTTGCGGCGCAAATGCCGTCCGCCTTCAAAATCAGTGGATAACCATATCTTGATGATTGCCATCATCGTGGCTTCATCCGTAAATTTAGTGCCCAATACCAGCACATTACTGTCATTATGCTGTCTGGAAAAAGCTGCAGCTTCTTTGTTATAGACGAGCGCCGCATAAACTCCCGGGACTTTATTGGCTGCGATGGAGTGGCCTATACCTGTCATGCACAAAAGAATGCCCCGGCTGCCGGGTTCATCAATTATTTGACTACACACCTTATAAGAAATTTCAGGATAATCACAGTCAACACCCTCAACATACGTTCCTGCATCCATCACTTCATGTCCGAGCTTTTTAAGCATCTCAACAACTTTTTTCTTCAGCTGAAAGCCGCGATGGTCAGCGCCGACAAATATTTTCATTAAAGCAACCCTTCTATCTTTTCGATCGCCTCTTCGATGGTTAATAAACATTCCTGGTAGGCTGCATGCGGCTGGCCGATGGGGTCAGGAACATCCAGATCGGCCTCAAGCCCCCGTTGGCTATTACCAAATTCCTTTAGGAGATATACCCGTTTTTCAACCGACGGGACACGTTCCAGGATCTGGGCCCGGTGCGCGCGCGTCATGGCAAAAATAAGATCTGATTTCTTAAGCATAATACTGCCCAACGGCCTTGATATATGCGCAATGGCATTGATCCCGCGTTCCCGTAACACCGCGATCGTCTCCTGGCTCGCGGCGGATTTAAAAAAGACACTGGTCCCCGCCGAATGGACTTCCACATCTTCACGGGCGATCAATTTGGCTTTAAGCATATACTCCGCCATGACCGACCGGCAGCTATTGCCGGTGCACACGAACAGGACACATTTTTTGTTGATGGTACGGTCCACGTCCGACTGGCTGATGACACCCTCGCGCGTGACCGTGGGGTGTGTCATGGTAAAATCTACGATCGTCGATGAGATCCCAAAATCAACCGGACCACCGTCTAACGCCAGGTCAACTAAACCATCAAGATCTTCCAGGGCCTCGGTGCAATTTGTCGGCGGCTTTTTGCCTTCAAGGTTTGCCGAAGGAGCTGCTATCGTACAGCCGCTTTCTTCCACCAAACGCAAGGCCACCGTATGGTCCGGCATGCGTATCCCTATCGTCTCCCCTTCATGCCGTGCGGGCACGATTACGGTCAATGGACCCGGCCAATACTTATCGATCAATTTATACAAATTCGGATGAGTATAGGTCGAATAATTCTCAATGATCCCCCGCTGGGCCACTAAAACGGAAAATAATTTCCCGTCCGTACGGCGCTTGACCTCACGCAGACGGTCCATGGCGCGCGGATTATTGGAATCCGCCGCGATACCATAAACGGTCTCCGTCGGGAATATCACCAATCCGCCCTGACGTATGACACGGGCAGCCTCGGCGATTTTTTCCGGTTCCGGAAGAGCAGAATTGACTTTAAAAACTTTAGTGGCGCCCATAAGCAGCCTTGTCTTTCAGGACTGAACTTGCGATGTCCCTTCTAAAAAACATATGGTCAAAATCAATAGCATTCACGGCATTATACGCTTTTGTAGATGCTGCTTCAAGGTTTCTGCCGAGCGCAGCCACGCCAAAGACCCTGCCGCCATTAGTGACCAGAACACCGCCGTCATTCTTGGTTCCGGCATGGAACACAAAAGTTTCACGGTCCTTGATGGCCTCCAGGCCCTTGACAGCAAATCCTTTTTCATATTTGCCCGGATATCCGCCGGAGGCGATCACTACACAGACACAGGCCTGCTCATCCCATTTGACCTTGATCTCCTGTAGCCGTCCGTCGCAAGCCGCCAGGAAGATCTCAACCAAATCAGATTCGAGACGGGGCAAAATACTTTGGGTTTCAGGATCGCCGAAACGCACATTGAATTCCAATGCCTTGGGGCCGTCAGGGGTCAACATCAGCCCTGCAAAAAGAACTCCTTTAAATGGATTGCCTTCCTGATACATGCCGCGGATGGCGGGCTCAATGACGCGGCTGATGATCTGGTCCAGCACTTCAACCTTGATCAGAGGGCTTGGTGAAAATGCCCCCATGCCTCCGGTGTTAGGACCCATATCATCATCAAAAATTCGTTTATGGTCCTGGGACGCGGGCAGGACAATGAAATGTTTGCCGTCAGAAATAGCCAGGATCGAAACTTCAGGGCCCTGCAGGCATTCTTCAACGACGATCTTGTTGCCGGCATTGCCGAAAATCTTTTGGACCATGATCTCATCAATGGCGGTGGTGGCACTTTTAAGGTCAGCACAAACATGGACCCCTTTGCCGGCGGCGATCCCGTCTGCTTTTAAAACCAGCGGGAATTGGGCATCCTGCAAAAATGATAGTGCAAGAGCGGCCTCATCAAATACCTTGTAGGCGGCCGTTGGGATATTACGGCGCTGCATAAATTCCTTGGCAAAGACCTTGCTGCCTTCAAGTTCAGCTGCGGCTTTAGAGGGCCCGAAAATCTTTAGTCCTTTTTGCACAAAGGCATCCACGATGCCAGCGACCAAGGGCAGTTCAGGGCCAACAATGGTCAGGTCAATTTGCTTGCGTAAGGCAAATTGCAAAAGCAAATTAACATCTTCCACGTTAATGTCGACACATTCGGCGATCTGGGCAATGCCGCCGTTGCCCGGCGCGCAATAAAGCTTTTTGACCTTGGGGGATTGTTTGATCTTCCAGCACAGCGCATGTTCCCGCCCGCCGGAACCTATAACTAAGATATTCATTCTTACTCCAATTGTCATTTCCGTATTTAGCTATAACGGGTCCTGGCTCGTCGCGTCATTCAGGTGCTCCTGCGAGCAATTGCGAGTGTCGGTTAATCCGACCGAGCAGAATCGTTTAGCTCAGCTGCCTTGAAAGGGGGTTTCCCTAAATAGGTCCGGCTACCCTTGCCGTGCGCTCCTGAACGCCGTTCCTCGCCACCCGCCGCAGTTTTCATACTCAGAGCCATCCGCCCAATATCATTCAAAAACTACTTTATGCTTTGCATCCTGTATCACTTGGCCGATGACAAACGATTTAACTTTTTGTGTGCGTAAAAAGCTTTGCACGCCGTTGACATTTTCAGGGGAAATTACCAATGCAAAGCCAATGCCCATATTAAAGGTACGGTACATTTCGTGCTCGGGTATGTGTCCTTTGTCCTGGATCAATTCAAAGATCCTTGGCATGGGCCAAGACCCTTTTTTAACGGCAAAACATAACCCCTTGGGCAGCACCTTGGTTAATTTTTCATACCAGGCGCCGCCCGTCATATGCGCCATGCCCTTGACTTTTATACCCTTAAGCAAGGCTAATACCGGCTTAACATAGATGCAGGTCGGCTTAAGCAGGATCTGCGCGTATAACTTTTGTTCTTTAATGCTTAAGGCCTTACGGGCCAACGAATACCCGTTGGAATGAAGGCCGGAAGATGACAAGCCGATGAGCACATCGTCACTTTTGATCCCTGAACCGTCGATAATACCGTTCTTCTCAACAACCCCGACGGTAAACCCGGCCAGGTCATAATCTTCACCCTTATACATATCCGGCATTTCCGCGGTTTCACCGCCGATCAGGGCGCAGCCGGACATCCTGCAGCCTGCCACTATGCCCTTCATCACGCTGTTCATGATCTTGGAGTTAAGTTTGCCGGTGGCGATATAATCCAAAAAGAACAAAGGCGTGGCCCCGGTGCACAAGATATCATTGACGTTCATCGCAACCAGATCAATACCCACCTTATCATGCTTGCCCGCCAAATTCGCGACCAATAATTTTGTCCCCACCCCATCGGTGGA
Source organism: uncultured Planctomycetales bacterium (assembly GCA_964487685.1). Taxonomy (GTDB): domain Bacteria; phylum Omnitrophota; class Gorgyraeia; order Zapsychrales; family Fredricksoniimonadaceae; genus JABDGZ01. The sequence continues at coordinate 10,186 of CAZASA010000002.1, read as the reverse complement.
AGAAACCAGGACCGGATTCTTATATTTAGCAAAACCCAAATCAAATAAAGCCCCGAACGATCCCGGCCGGTTGACAACACCGCGATTGATCGTTGAGGATGACATTTTCTTAATGCCCTCCACAAACCGATTGGCCTTGCTGATATCCACGCCTGCTTCTTTATAAGTCAATTGCCGTGCCATAAATATCTACACCTGTCATTCCCGCGAAAGCGGGAATCCATTTTAACGCAAATCATCGGATTCTGCCTTTGGCCACCCGATGATATGTTATAAAAAATCAAAGTATCGATTAAAAGAACATTTATCTAGGAATTCTTTCAGGTTATTTTTTTTCAGACAAAAATGAATCTACTTCTAAAGACTGGTTTAATTTGTCTTTTAAAATATACCAAGAAAAAGATTCATTATAAGAATTCATTAATCCATTAAACCATTGTATTTGATTGTCGGTATTGGTAGTCCAACGAAAAAATAAATTTGGTTCCATCTCAAAAGTTACTTCTATTTGTTGTCCTAACCCTCTACCAAATCTTTGAATAATCTTCTCGGCCAAATCCGTTGCATTAATTGATTCGGAAACCCCTAATTCAAATTTTATTCTAAAAGTCGTATTTCGATTCTTGAATTCTATAATGTGGAGGCCATCACTTAATTTTATATACCTAGCCTTCGTTCTTGGTGGCAAATAAATATATTTTTTCTCTCCATTGGAAAATCTATTATCTTTTAAGAACGCATTAATTTCGAGCTTTTCTGCTTTATCCGAATCAGCAGGCACATAAGACTTTCCACCACCCCCTGAAATCCCATTAAACCAAAATACCTTTGTTTGCCAGTGTTCTCCGTAAACATTTCTAATCCATGTCAACGTAGACCATTCCATTAACTCTAAAAAATATTCTAAATCTTTAACGTTTCCGATTTGAATATTTAATTCACGATTTCTTCTTATAAATTGCTCATTCTCAGTAGAAACATGTACGTAACCCGCCTCTAATGGATTCGAAGTAAAACCAAACTTTCTTATAGTCAAAAATTCTAAAGGTATCAAATGGTTAGAGTATATATTTGGATTTGGATCTATATTCTTAAGGGCCAATAAATAAACCTCCGTTTTATTTTCAATCTTTTTAATAGGAGATAAGATTGAAATCATAAAAACTAAGGCAGCTGCAAATATCCCCCCAATCAATGCTCTTAAAATTTCAATACATAGTTGGGTCCCCCAAGAAGAATAAATAAAAAAAAGAATCCCTATAACAAATGCTACCGGAATACCGTACATCAGGATTATATTTAACATATAGTTCCTACTGAAAACTTTCTTCATAAGGATAGCTACTTTTTTAAGTTCCCAATATAACACTATCGTTGCTAACGGATATCTTGGTCCTTTGAAACAAATCTACTAAACATGACTGGATTCCCGCTTTCGCGGGAATGACTAATTAATTCTAAAAGAATGACATTGTACAATATGATAGACCATTAGCAGGCTGATGCCGATATTTTTTTCTGCGTATAAAAATCTGACAACGTTGCTTTCGGCTAATCTCTTCGCGTGACCTCTTTATTGGCACCAACGCTTCCAGCGTGAACGTCAGATTTTAGCAGAAAAAATATATCGGTGTCAGCCGTCCATGCCACGTGTTCTGGATTCCCGCTTTCGCGGGAATGACGTTAATAAGGAACGGGAATGACAGTATCCTTTTAAAAAAAGACAAAGAAATAATTTACTTCACCAAATCCAAATATAAATCATCCCAATCAGGATTCTTTTCTTCGATCAACTCAATCTTCCACTGCCTGCGCCATTTTTTGATTTGCTTTTCTCTGGTAATGGCGCTATTGACATCGCCTGTTTGATCAAAATAAACTAATTGATGGACACTGTATTTCTTGGTAAAACCCTCCACTAAATCATTTTTGTGTTCAAAGACCCTCTTAATCAAATCATTTGTTACGCCTATATACAAAGTTCCATGTTTCTTGCTGGCTAAAATATATACGTAATATTCCATTTATGGATTCCCGCTTTCGCGGGAATGACATGAGTAGTTAATGGTAATGACACTATAATAAATGTTCTTTCACGTAATTGATGCCGTTTTCGAATATTTTGGCGCCGTCGCCGAATACGGTTTTTTTAGCAAGTCGTGTCCAGTACGGGTGTTGCTCGAATAAAAAATGGCGTTCGGGATGGGGCATGAGGCCTAGCACCCTTCCGGTGGTGTCACAGATGCCGGCGATATCATCGGTGGAACCATTGGGATTCTCAGGATACACGGGCTTGCCGCGGTCCTCGGTGCAATAACGGAACACGATCTGTCCGTTGGCGGCAAGTGCTTCCATGACCTTGGCGTCCCTGGGAATGAATTTTCCCTCGCCATGGGCCACCGGCAAATAAATGACACTTTTGATATCCTTGGTCCAAACCGAGCGGCCTTCGGTCTTCAAATGGACCCAGCGCGCCTCGAATTTCGCAGAATCATTATAAAACAATGTAGCTTCTTGCTTGCCCCGCTGATTCTCAACCGGGGTCAATCCATATTCCAACCCTGGTAGTATACCAGCTTTAGCCAGGATCTGAAACCCATTGCATATCCCGATGATCAATTTGCCATCACGGATAAATTGTTTGAGGTCTTCCCCTAATTTCAGACGCAATTCATTGGCCAATATACGGCCCGAGGCAATATCATCCCCGTAACTAAATCCGCCGGGCAGCGCCAGAATATGATAGTCGCCTAATTTCTTGGTTCCTTCGATCAAAGCATTCACATGCACCTGCTCAACCGATCCACCGCTGCGGGTAAAAGCAAAGGCGGTTTCCTCATTGCAATTGGTGCCGGCGGTGCGTAAGACTATGACTTTAACGTTCATTTCCCCTTTTTCTTGGCATAAAATTTCTTGATGATCGAAACGACTTCTTGCGGGGTATCCGCGGTTTGAATAATATCCAGGTCCTTGGCATCAATACAATTCTCCGGAAGCACGGTGTTCTTAAACCACTCCAAAAGGCCATTCCAATATTTGCTCCCATAAAGAATGACCGGGAATTTATCCATACGCTTGGTCTGGATCAAGGTAATACTTTCTGAAAGTTCATCCAGGGTCCCAAAGCCGCCGGGAAAGATCACAAAGGCCTTGGCATATTTGACAAAACAGACCTTACGGCAGAAAAAATAATGGAAATTGATCTCATGATTGATGTACTCATTCGGTTTTTGCTCGGTGGGCAGGTCGATATTAAGCCCGATGGATTGTCCCCCTGCCTTGGAAGCACCCTTATTGCCCGCTTCCATGATACTGGGGCCGCCACCTGTGATGACCGCGTAACCCGCTTTGACCAAAAGCTCAGCTGTTTTTTCCGCCGCGAAATAATAAGAATGCGCATTGTGGATGCGGGAAGAACCAAAGATGCTGACCGCAGGACCGATATCTTTGAGCTCTTCAAACCCGTCGACAAATTCCGCCATGATGCGAAATATGCGCCAGGGGTCTTCCATCATCTCCAGGTCAGGGGCTTTTGAATATTTTCTTGTTTTGACCATTTTTCTTCCTTTGTTATGGATTCCCGCGAGCAACTGCGAGTGTCGGTCAATCCGACCTTTCGCGGGAATGACATTAATGCTACTTTAACGGGGATTGCCAGATACTTTTAAGTTCATCGATCCGGGCATTGATCACCGGCTTATCCTTGAGCCCGTAAACAACAAGCTCCGGACTTGATTCTACCTGCCCGATCTTCGCGAAAGGAAGACCTTTTAAAAACTTTGCCAGTGACTTTTCGTGGCCAGGCGCTGCTTCAGCGATAAAACGTGAATTGCTTTCTGAAAAAAGCAAGACCTCGTCCCGCCGTTGTTTACCCTTAAAAGGCAAATTCTTCAATAAAACCGTTGCCCCTAAGCCGCCGGCAAATGCCATCTCCGCCAGCGCCACTGCCGCGCCCCCTTCGGAGCAATCATGCAAAGAGGCAAACACCCGCGCCTTGGCCGCTTTCTCAACTGCACGATAGATCTTGGAAGCCGTCTTAAAATTTACCTGGGGAGCAGAATTTCCCAGTTGGCCTGAATTTTCCAGATAGATCGATCCGCCAAGCTCATCAAAAGTGGTGCCGATCACATAAATACTGTTCCCTGCTTTTTTAAAATCCATGGTGATGCTTCGGGTGACATCATCAATGATGCCGATCGCAGAGATCAAAATAGTGCCCGGTATCGCAAGGCTTTTACCTTGATGCGTGTATTCATTATATAAACTGTCCTTGCCGGAAATAAATGGTGTGCCGAATGCCACGGCGGCTTTATAACAGCCTTGGGCACAGCGCACCAGCGAACCCAACCGGTCAGGTTTATCAGGATTACCCCAACAAAAATTATCAAGCAGGGCGATACGGTCTAAAGAACCTCCGACAGCAATGATCTGGCGGATGGCCTCATCAATGCAGGAAGCGGCCATACCCAATGGATCGATCATCCCGAAACGGACATTGATGCCGTTGGAAACCGCGATCCCGCGGGAAGAATCCAACCGGCCACGGAGTACCGCGGCATCCGAAGGCCCGTCGCAATCGATCCCGACCATAGGCTTGATGACACTGGTTCCCTGCACTTCATGGTCATAGATACGAATAATGCTTTCTTTAGAGGCCACATTATAATGGCTTAAAGCCGCGCATAAACTTTCTGTCAGACAAGATTCCCGCTTTCGCGGGAATGACATATTAAAAGAAGGTAATTTCTCTTTTTTTAAAACAGGCTTATGATAGACGGCTTCCTTGATTATCTTAGGCAAACCGTCGTGAATAAAGGCCATCTCCAGATCAGCGACTTGTTGACCATGGAAAAATAATTGCAGGCGGCCGGAGCCGTCGAATTCGCCTAACACGCAGGCCTCAACATTCTCGTCCGCAAAAACTTTTAATAAAGCGTCTATCTTTTGAGGGGCCACGGACATGACCATACGCTCCTGGGATTCAGAGATCCAGATCTCATGGTATTTAAGTCCTTGATACTTTAACGGTGCTTTATCTAAATCGACACGGGCCCCGGTCTTTTCGCCCATTTCACCGACGGCAGAAGAAAATCCGCCGGCCCCGCAATCCGTGATCCCGGAATATAAATTAGCATCGCGTGCTTTAAGAAGGGCGTCCTGTACTTTTTTTTCTTCGATAGGGTTACCGATCTGTACCGCACCGGAAGAAACTGTCTCTGATTCACCGGTCAGCTCACCGGAAGAAAAGGTGGCGCCATGGATACCGTCCCTGCCCGTGCGGCCGCCGACCGCAACGATCAGGTCTCCCTTATTGACACGCTTGGTTTCCTTCCCCTTAGGGATAAGCCCAATATTGCCACAAAAGACCAACGGATTACCGGCAAAATGTTCATCAAAAACGATAGCACCATTGACCGTAGGTATCCCCATTTTATTGCCATAATCACGCACGCCGGCAACGACCCCCTTCATCACCCGTTTGGGATGCAAGGTGCCTGACGGCAAGGATGAGGCCGGTGTATCGGGTGGGGCAAAACAAAATACGTCGGTATTACATAAAGGTTTGGCCGCAAGGCCAGTCCCTAAAGTGTCCCTGATAACGCCACCCACTCCCGTATTGGCCCCGCCAAAGGGCTCCAGGGCTGATGGGTGATTATGGGTCTCGACTTTAAAACAGACATTGTATTCCTTGTCAAAATCAATGATCCCGGCATTATCATGAAAGACGGAGACGCACCATTTTTTATTTAATTTCAAGGTGGCCGCGGCAATGGTTGTCTTAAAAAGGCTGCGGATGATCTTAGGTTTCGCGTTTTTGCCTTCACGGTAACGGATAATACCGCGGAAGGTCTTATGCCGGCAATGCTCGCTCCAGGTCTGCGCAATGGTCTCCAGCTCCACGTCCGTCGGATTGCGGCCTTCCTTTTTGAAATGGGCCTGGACCGCCTTCATTTCATCCAAATTCAGATACAACTGGCCTTTTTTGGAAATATCCATGAGCTTTTTATTGTTGGCCCCTAAAAGGTCCACGATAAGCACATCAAATTTTGAAGCCGATGGCGCCGTGATCCCTAATGTCGTTGGGACTTGGGACGGGTCACGGACCACGTGCTGGATGAGCTTGTTCATCAAGGCACGGCTGGTGATTGCATCTAATTGTTGGGAGGTAAATTTACCGTGGATATGATATTGCCGGGCAGTACGTACGGCCGTGATCCCTGTGATTGCCATGTCACGGATGCCCTTGATCGTGGAAGCTTCCACCGGGTCCATGACGCCCGGATTATAAGCGATCTCGATGACATGATGCGTTGATGACTGCAGGGGGAGTTTCAGATCAAAACTGTACTCTTCAACGATGGGGTCAATAAGAAGTTCGTCGCCGATACGCTTGATCTCTTCGCGACTGATATCACCTTCCAGCAGATAGACCGCAACTACTTGCACCAGGGAGACCTCAAAACCAAGATCGGTGATATCTTTGGCAATGGCCTTCCCTTGCGGGTCAAGGAACCCGTCCTTTTGCTTGACTTCAATACGCCAAATCAAGATTCCCTACCTTCTCGAAATCGTGAAGTTTCATGCCTGCGAGGACACTCTTCGTAGGACTTCCTGATAAGCCTCTTCGATATTGCCCAAATCCCGACGAAAACGGTCCTTATCGAGCTTATTGCCCGTACCGACTTCCCATAAACGGCAAGTGTCAGGAGATATCTCATCGGCAAGGATGATCCCTTGCGGGACGCGGCCGAACTCTAATTTAAAATCGATCAATTCGATCTTTAAGGCAAGGAAAAATTTCTTGAGGATATCATTGATCTTGAAAGCCAATTCCTTGATGTGACGGACCTCTTCATCCGTGGCCCACTGCAAGGCACGGATATGGTATTCATTGATCTGAGGATCGCCCAGGGCATCATCCTTGTAACAAAATTCCAGGGTCGGACAAGCCAACTTGGTGCCTTCTGCCAATCCCAACAGCCGGCACAACGAGCCTGCCGCGCGATTACGGATGATGACCTCCAGGGGAACGATTGCGACACGCCGGACTAACATCTCACGGTCATTCAAGAGTTCCACAAAATGACTGTCAATGCCATTGACCTTCAGGTGCTCAAAGATCTTGGTGGCAATGCGGTTATTCATCACGCCCTTCTGGTCGATCGTCCCTTTTTTCTGGGCGTTGAACGCCGTGGCATCGTCCTTGAAATACTGGATCAACAAGGTTGGGTCTTCGGTGGTGTAAAGGATCTTGGCCTTGCCTTCGTAGATTTTTTCTAATTTTTGCATCTTGATCTCCCTCAATTAGAATTTTATTTTATCCCGGCTTGTTTAAAGATCTTGTCCCTGTGACGGATGTAGTATTTGATATCAAAGCAGGCATTGATCTCATTTTGGGACAGGTACTTGCGCACGCGACGGTCCCTGAAAAGAACATCCTTGAACTCCGTGCTTTCCTGCCAAACCTGCATGGCCGCGGCCTGGATGATCTCATACGCAGCGTCGCGGGTCAGTCCCTTTTTCATCAATTCCAAAAGGATGCGCTGTGAATAAATAAGACCGCGGGTCTTGGAAAGATTGGCGATCATGTTCTTTGGATAGACCAAAAGACCTTCAATGATCGGGATGAATTTATTGAGCATGTAGTTAAGGGCGATCGTTGAATCAGGAAGGATGACGCGTTCCGCCGACGAATGGCTGATATCGCGTTCATGCCAGAGATTCATATTTTCCATCGCGACAATAGAGTTGGCGCGCAAGATACGCGACAGACCGCAAATACGCTCGCAGGTCACCGGATTGCGCTTATGGGGCATGGCGGATGAGCCGATCTGCCCTTTGAAAAATGGTTCTTCAACTTCCAGAAGCTCTGTTTTTTGCAAGGCCCTGATCTCAGTGGCGAATTTTTCTAAGGAACAGCCGATGATGGCCAGGACCATGAGATAATGCGCATGCGGGTCGCGCTGAATGATCTGGGTCGCCACATTCGCCGGTTTTAACCCCAATTGCTGGCAGACATACTCTTCTACCGACGGATCAATGTTGGCGTAGGTACCGACGGCACCGGATAATTTTCCGTAACGCATGCCTTCGGTGGCCGCGACCAGGCGCTCCAGATTGCGGTTCATCTCATCGAACCAGATGGCCATCTTCAAGCCAAAGGTCGTGGGCTCCGCGTGCACGCCATGGGTACGGGCTATGCAAACCGCATCTTTATATTTTTTGGCCTTCTCTTTTAAGGCCGCGACAAGCTTTTTAACATCCGCGATCAATATATTGCCCGCTTCCACACATTGCAGGGACAAGGAAGTATCCAACAAATCGGATGAGGTCATGCCCATATGCAAATACTGGGCTTCCGGCCCCAGGCTCTGGCCGACGCTTTGGATAAAAGCAACCACATCATGTTTGGTGCGCTCTTCCAGACGGCGGACTTCTTCAAGGTCGAATTTGGCGTTCTTACGGATCTTTTCCATGGCGGCTTTGGGGATAACGCCTAATTTGGTCATGGCTTCACAGGATAATACTTCGATCTTAAGCATAATTTCCATTTTATGCTCATCAGACCAAATCCGGCTCATCTTAGAAAGGGAATAACGATCGATCATGAATTCTCTCCTGACTTAATTTTGATAATATTTTTCCTACGGGGATACTTAACGATAGGGAATCTTAGCAGAGAAAAATAATGCGGTCAACTTAAAAATACTACAAAGAACGTAACATTATGTTGTATAAAGAGTTACGTAAATTCTATTGCTTTGCCCCGTTGATCTCCGGGAATTTTTCACGCATATATTTCACACTTTCCGTGATACTTTCTTTCATCAATTCCGGAATAGTATGGATCAATTTCTGTCCTTCGTCAGAGCCGTAAAAAGCATTGAATGCTTTCAGGTCTTCAGAAGAAAAATTGCGGTCATAGATGGGCACCAGAAGATCAACGATCTCATCGACCTTGACACGCTGGCGGATCGTTTGGGCTTCATCCGGTTTCTCTTTGGCGATCTGGATGAGCATCGCGTTAAAATTATTGGTCAATGCCTGACGGGTCCCAAAGACTTCCATGAATTTCAAGATCAATGCTTTTTTCTCAGGGTCGATCGTAGACGCTGACGCCGCAGGGGCAATTGGTACAACTGGTTGGGCAGGTGCAACAAAAGGCTCAGGAGCAGCAACAGGCGCCGTTGAATCCGCTTGAGGGGCTGCTTGTGGGGCCGCGGGTTGGGCTTGATCAACATCAGGGGCGGCTACCGGCGCCGGGGCTTGGACCGCTGCCGCCGGGCTTGGCTGTTGGGCAGCAAAAGGTTTTCCGTCGATGTCCTTGATCTCATCCGCATAATAGGTCATGTTAACGCCATCCACCGTGATCTGGAGGCTTTTATTGTCCTGCTTGACGATGTCGCCCTGCACGGTCCGGCCGTCGTTAAGGTCGACCGTCGATGCCAAGGCCCATCCTGAAGCAGCCATGAATATCAAAACGAATAAAAAACTTTTTTGCATAATAGTCCTTTCTTTTATAACTTTATTTTAGCGTGACCAACGCGTACTTGAAAGGAATATTTGAGATATATCAAGTGGTATGATACACTATCCACCCATGATCGATCAAATACGAAAAAATATCGATAAAAGTTTAGGTACGTTTCTCGACACGGTCAAAAAAGACTATAAGCTTCATTTAGTCTCGCCTTTACTCTTCGAAAGCATCCGTGAGTTCACCTTACGTGAAGGCAAACGCCTGCGCCCCTTGCTTTTGATCCTGACCTATAAAGGATATTCGCCTTCATCCAAAAAAATATCCCGCAAACTTTATAACGCTTCCACCTGCATGGAATTCCTGCATAATTTCATGCTGATCCATGATGATATCATCGACCGCTCGGACCTGCGCCGCGGCAAGCCAACCATGCACAAGATCCTGGCACGCACGGTCAAGTCCCCGGATCCTGATAAATTAGGCATTGATCTGGGCATTATCGCCGGGGACATCGTGTATGCTTTGGCCATCGATGCTTTCCTGTCCATCGATGAGCCCTCTGAACGCAAGGAACGGGCCCTTAAATATTTTATTCAAACCGCGGCCTTTACAGCCATGGGTGAATTCATCGACACGGTAAGCGGGGTCAAGGATGTCCAGGATGTTGATGAAAAAGAAGTCTTTCTTAATTATACCCTCAAGACC
>CAZASA010000001.1:0-70759 GCA_964487685.1 uncultured Planctomycetales bacterium | reverse complement strand
ACCTGAAGATCCACAATCTTCCGCTCTAACCAACTGAGCTACACCCACCACAAAGCGAATATACGTCCCTGGCACGAATCGAACGTGCGACCCACAGCTTAGAAGGCTGTTGCTCTAATCCAACTGAGCTACAGGGACAAAACTTGATAAATTAAGCTCTAATTTATATCAGATTTCGTCGAAGATGTCCAGTTCAAGCCTTTATTGACCGACACTAACCGGCTTTTGGTCGGTATCGTCCGGCTTTGAGAAAAGCTCTTCTATCTTTTCGCGGATCTTGGGTGTTAAATAATTACTACTCCCCCATATTGAAAACCAAACGATCTTATACTGCCCGCCTTCGGGGGCCAAGGTAAGGTCAAAATTCATATCGGCATCTTCAAATTTGACATCGAAAATATAGCGTTTGATCTTTCCCGGGGGAACACCCAAAGGAATAAAATTCTGCTCCCCTATTCTTCGGTGAAAAGGCATAACAGCTGTTTCATCGGTTTCAAGTCTTCCCCACTGTTCCCGGATAGCTTGCATAAATTGGTCAAATTGGTCAAAGGTAACCCTTTGAGAAAGACCCTTGGCGAAAAGATCATAGGCTTCCTGGTTTTTAGATCTTTGAATGTCATCAAAGAATGACTGTGCTGTCTGATCAATATCTAACGGAACTTTTTCCCTTAAGGTGGCACAGCCCGAAAAAACAAAGACCATTGCTGCCATCATCAATACCCCATTTGCCTTGTTCATGCAAACTCCTTATTTAGTTATTTCTTTTAAGTGATCACGCAGGGTAATGCAGGCCATCCAAAATTTGTGTGATCCGGCTTATTTGGCTTTGGGCCAAAACTTCCTTGGTCAATTTCTCGCACTCACGGATCGACAAGTTCCGAAGGCGTTCATGCATGCGCGGCAAATACCTCGAATCCATGCTAAAACACCTGATCCCCAGTCCCAACAAAAGGCTTAAATATTTAGGATCATTGGCCATGTCCCCGCAAATAGAAACTTCCTTGCCATGTTTAAGACCGGCATCCACGATCTTCTTTAAGGCACGCAAGACCGACGGATGATGAGGCAGATACATGGAAGCCACCCTGTCATTGGTACGGTCTACGGCCAGCATATACTGGACCAGATCATTGGTACCGATGGAAAAAAAATCCGCTTCCTGGGCCATTTCATCGATGATCTCAACCATCGATGGAAGCTCAACCATGATGCCCATTGGGGGGGCCTTATTAAATTCCTTACGTTCATTGGACAATTGATGGATACATTCCTGGACGATACTCTTTGCCTGAAGGAATTCATCCATTGATGAGATCATAGGGAATAATATACGGATATGCCTGCCTGCGCCGGAACGCAGGATGGCCCTTAATTGGGAGATAAACACATCCGTATGTTTTAAGGACAAACGGATAGAGCGCATGCCTAAAAAAGGATTTTCTTCTTTGACAGGGTCAGCATACGAAAGAGACTTGTCCCCGCCGATATCCAAGGTCCGGATGGTGATCTCCTTGCCGGGCATGCCTTCAACCAGACGGCGGTAGATCAAATACTGTTCTTCTTCAGATGGAAAATTACTGCGGATCATGAAAGGAAATTCAGTGCGGTATAACCCGATCCCATCCGCTTTAAACTCATTGGCCGCTTTCAAGTCTCCCAGCAGGTTGATATTGGCCATCAGCTTGACCGCAACACCATCGCTGGTCCTGGGATGTTCCTGGACCAGGACTTTCAAACCGCCGATATTACGGTTCAATTCTTCCCGCTGAAAGATCTTGGCCTTGACCAATGGGTCAGGATTTATGTAAATATTGCCGATGTCTGCATCTAAAAGCACTTCGGTCGTGGGTGACAAATATAAAAGGGACATTTCATTGGTGACCACCAAAGGGATATTCAGGGAACGCGCCAAAATGGCCACGTGAGAAGTCCCCCCGCCGCTCAAAAGAATGATGCCTTTGATCTTCTGGGAAAAAAGTTTTAACGCATCAGAAGGAAAAAGCTCTTTGGCGATCACGATCTTGTCTTGATAATCATTGTTCGCCCGTTCATGGCCTGTCAGATTCTCCAGAAGGCGGCGCCCTACATCCTTGATATCGTAGATCTTTTCACGCAAATAAGCGTCCTGGATCTTGCTGAATTTGGAAACATAATCACTGACCACTTCGATGACGGCCAAGGGCGGATTTATCCCTCCTCTGACCAATGAAAAGACCGAATCTGTAAAACCCTTGTCCTTGAGCATCAGGATCTGGGCGGTAAAAATAAGGGCCGGCATATCAAGCAGCGTTGATTCCAGCTTGACCTGCAACTCTTCCAATTGCCGCTCAGTTACTGCCAGGGCCTTATGAAGGTCAGCCTCATTATATTGTCTCTCCCCGGCAGCAATAAAATGCTGCATATCGAGCAGGGATTCATTGAGGATCGTTGTCGTTGAAAATGCCACCCCGTCAGAGCCACTGCGTCCCTGGATGAATTTAAGATCTTCCGGGACAGGTGTAGGGAGCTTTTCCTTTTTATCATTCAAAGTTATTAAAAGCCTTGCCGTCTCGATGGTGGCCGCCAATTGGGTGGTGATGGCACGGAAGACCTGAATATCTTCGGAAGAAAAATAATCTTTCTTCTGGCTCTGGATGACCATGACACCGATCTCAACACTGCCCCGCAGGATCGGCACCGCCAGGAAGGATTCAAATTTTTCTTCACCTATCCCGGGGAAAAAACGGAAATTTGGATTGTTCTTGGCCTGGCCTTCGCAAATTGGACGCTTTTCTTTCAAAGCCATCCCGGTCAAGCCTTCACCGACCTTCATCCTGACCTTATTGATAGAGTCAGGATTCAGACCTTTGGTGGCTTTGAGCACAAGCTCATGCTGATCGGCATAGTAAAGGTATATGGAACAAACCTCACATTCCATATGGCGAGTGACCATCGTCGTGATCTTTTGCAGGAACTCTTCCATGCTGGGGGCATCATGGAAAAGGCCGGTGATCTCACCCACGTCGCAAATTAGTTTTGTATGGTCACGTTTGATGAACATAAAACATTGTCCTATTAATAAATCCGACAGGCGCTATTTTCAACAGAAACAAGGGCGCTGTCCAGAAACACTGTGGCACGAAGGCATTTATTAGCGGCATCATCAACTGTCCCGTAGGCGTCCAACATCAATTGCCCCTCACTGTCAATATGTAAAGCATCGGTATTATTAACATCTAAACCAAGCAGGAGCGAAGTTTTCCTGAGCGCTTCTATAATTTTGTCTTGACTAGAAATATGCTCGACCGGTTTTACTCTTGTGATCCGAAATTGTCCATCGATCAAAGAGTCTTCGAGCATGACCCATGCCCAGCCGACCGAAAAGTAATAATCAATAAACAGATATTTATTTTCTTTTCGTTCTGGCGGCCAGAGCCCGGGAATCCCCTTATGCGTTCCAATGACAAAAATATGTGCCTTGAAATAGTCTTCTGTCATGCCATTGGCTTTCATAAACGCCTGCTTCCAGCCAGGAAGGGCCGTGACAGAATTGGTGCTTTTTTCCCATGGTTTAAGGCCGCCGGAAAAATTGAAATTATATTGAGAAGCAAGGGCAGCTGAACATACCAATACAAGACATAAATTGAAAAGAATTATATATATTTCTTTCATGCCCTGCCCAGTTTGAAATGGTCGGGAAGCCGGGGCTCGAACCCGGGACCTCTTGCTCCCAAAGCAAGCGCGCTAGCCAACTGCGCTACTCCCCGTAAAATACCTCTAAAAGGTTTTTAGTATAACACGCCTTATCTGTGAAATCAAAAATAACCCTTGTATGACTAATTTGACAAAATATTGAATACCTGCAATAACTACTAATTAGTATAATATAATAAAACATATCCTTATAGTATGCGGTTTTGATTTAATTTCAGATCTATCAAATACCTTAAAAAGAAGAACTTAAAGAAATTCTTGATGTAACCTAAATTTACCTTATAATTTGTTTTAAACTTAAGAATTGATATATATGATTAATCATCACTCCGCGCAGCCTTCCGGCGGCATGGAAATCTTTTGTTCCCTTGGATAGAACGATATGTTATTTAGCTCTTTAAAATTCTTCATATTCTTCCCCATCGTAACGACCTTATATTTTCTTTTTCCTCCAAAATTCCGTTGCGCCTTACTTCTTTTCGCCAGCTGTATCTTTTATATGGCTTTTATACCGGCCTATATCTTCATTTTATTCGGCCTCATCACCATCGATTATTTTATGGGGATCTGTATCGAAAATTCCCCTCCCAACCGCAAGAAACATTATTTGATCGTCAGTATCCTGGCCACATGTCTTACTCTATTTGTTTTCAAATATTTCAATTTTTTCACCGGAAGCGTTCAGGGCATCGCTCATTTTATCGGATGGAACTTGCCCGTATTTTATCTACAGCTCATCTTGCCTTTAGGCCTTTCTTTCCATACCTTCCAGAGCTTGGCCTATATCATTGAGGTGTACCGGGGCAAACAAAAAGCTGAAAGAAATTATTGGATCTATGCCTTGTACGTCATGTTCTACCCACAGTTGGTCGCCGGCCCGATTGAACGGCCCTATCACCTTATCCATCAATTCTATGAGACACATGATTTTGATTATAAAAGGGTCACGGATGGGCTTAAATTGATGGCTTGGGGGCTTTTCAAAAAGGTTGTTATCGCCGACAGGCTGGCCCCTAAGGTCAACGAGGCTTACGGCGATCCGAGAAATTTCCACGGTCCTGCGCTGGTCCTGGCTACGATCTATTTTGCCATCCAAATTTATTGTGATTTTTCAGGCTACTCCGATATGGCCATTGGTGCGGCCCAGGTCATGGGCTTTAAATTGATGAACAATTTCAATCGGCCGTATTTTGCAAGATCGATCGCGGAGTTTTGGCATCGCTGGCATATCTCCCTTTCGACCTGGTTTAGGGATTATCTCTTTATTTCATTAGGCGGTAATCGATGCTCCAAGCCCCGGTGGTATTTTAATTTGTTTATAACTTTTTTAGTCAGCGGGCTTTGGCACGGAGCTAACTGGACATTTGTCATATGGGGAGCATTGAACGGTTTCTATTATCTCTTTGCTGTTTGGACCAACGATCTAAGGGCCGCGATCCGCGAAAGACTTAGTATCGCCAAGCATACAAGAATGCTCGAGATCTGGCAGATCCTAATAACCTTCAGTTTGATCTGTTTCGCCTGGATATTCTTCCGGGCCCAAAATTTACACGATGCCCTGGTCATCCTTGCTCAACTGCCCCATGGTTGGAAGCATCTTAGCTTTCACGAAGAACCCTTTATTGCTGCCTTCGGCGTCAAAAGGAGTTTTTTCGTGTATTCATTAAGCCTTATCGGCATTCTGGTAACCGTTCAGATCATACAAGGTTATGGATCAATCCGACAAATAGTGGCAAGCAAACCTGTCTGGGTCCGATGGGGCCTTTATTATCTGTTATTGTTGACGATATTTTTAGGGGGTAATTTTGGCGAGAACCCATTTATTTATTTCCAATTTTAAAGTATTTAAATCAAAACTGAAAAATCATACCCCCTAAGAAGAGAATCACTATGAAAAAATTCATGATCAAACTATTGTACTTTTTGCCGCTTTTGCTCCTCATTGCCGGTTTTAACTTTATCATCGACCCCTGGTCGCAATTTAAAAATGACGAGGACGTTAAAAAAATCGTCGATGCTTTGTTGTCCGGGAAAACTGTGACGAACTTAAAAGATGATAATTTTGACTGCAGGGTTGAGCAGAAACTTATGATCCAATCCCTGAAGCATAAGATAGACATCGGTGTTTTAGGCTCAAGCCGGGTCGCAACGATCTCCTCCGATATGTTTCCGGGCAAGACACTATTGAACACTGAACTTTCCGCCAACTCCTTGCAGGATGACGTAATCCTTTATGAAATGTACCGGGAAAAGGGGACCTTACCTTCAAACATCATCATCGGTGTTGACCCATGGATCTTTAATAAAAATACTGACCACTACACCTGGAAGGAATTCGGCCAATATTATGCAAGATTCAATAATAGTGGCCCGATCAATATTTTCGACCTGAAGATGTGGAAAGAAAACCTACTCCCTTATAAATATCAATTATTGTTCAACCATTTTTATACCCTGACCAGCATCCAATATATCTTGCATCATGCCCGTCACAATTTATTTTCTGTGGCCGATCAGAAATATAATGAAAAAATGACCTATTTCCCTGATGGGTCATGGACATGGGACAGGCAAAGCAGGGACGCGTCCGTACTTAATGTCAGGAAGATCGTCGAAGAAGACAATCTTCGCCCCTACAATATCACCGGGTTCTCTCAATTGGATGAGGATTATAAACAGGAATTTATCAAGCTTATCCAAGCCATGAAAAATGACGGAGTGAGGGTTATCCTATACCTGCCCCCTTATCATCCCATCGCCTATGATTGGTTTGTCTATTCACGCAATTTCAAGATCATTGAAGATGTGGAGATCTACGTAAGAAACATCGCAAAAATCTATGGATTGACGTTAGTAGGATCGTACAACCCGCATCTTTTGTCTATCCCGGAATCGTGCTTCTTCGACTCGGTCCACTTAAGGGATGATAAAGAATTAAAGAAAATCTTTTCATCTTCCGCTATTTTCCCCAAGCAAGCGCGCTAGCCAACTTTACAACTCACGGTCGAAGAGGAATTATTGATACAGCATTTCCTTTAAGGGCTCGATGAAGCGCGCCCACGGATGTAAAATCGGCTTGCTGTACGCCTTAGTATCGATATACCCCAACATGTCTTTCCTGGAAGGATCCTCATCTAGGGATTTTTGGGCTAAAATAAAGAATTCATGTTGGGTTATTCGTTGATCATTTGCTCCCAAATTGATAATATCTTTTGCTTGAGCCAACTCCCCCCGATGGACAAGGCAGCCAATGGCCAATTGATAGCTCCAAAGTTTAACCTGGGAAACAAAATCAACCAATTGCAGCATCAAAGCTTCCCTGATGTTGTCCGAAATGCCCCGAAGGGAAGACAATGCCGCCTTTTTAAATAGCTCGTTGTTGTCCTGGCTGATGATGGATTGAAAACATTTCAAGGCTTGGATATAATTTCCCTTTCGATAATACGCCTTGCCTAATTCAAAAGAAACCCAAAACAAATTGGGATTATGCGCGATGGCTTCCTGGAATTTTTTGATGGCTGAATCATCTTTCTTCAATGCCAAATAACATATACCCTGCATTTCAGCCCCTCGGCCATAATCAGGATAAAGCGCCGCCAGGATTTTATAATATTCCCGAACTTCGTTGAGCGCTTTTGTATTGTCACAATTCCCCGTGCTAAGGCATTCTACGGAAGAAAGGCTCATGGCATTTACTCTTTGCAAAAGGGCTGCACGGGGATTGATGATCACTACAGCCACGGCAATAGCCGCAGCCCATAGAAAGATCGTTCGGTTAAACATTTGAAGGATCATCTTTTCCCTTCCTGACCGGTAAAAAAACTTTTAGGACTAAATATAGCCAGAATAAAAATAACAATGAAACGCCCCATCCTCTAAGGCCATCAAACCAAGAACCAAAATAAAATCTGACCAAATGGCTTCCTTTATCGACCCATACGCCTTTAAAGGCTATATTTGCCAGATACAATTTAGCCGGTTTCCCGTCGATGAGCACATGCCATCCGGTATGGTAGCTGTCGTTATAAACTAGAAATTTCCGCCGCTCCAGGGCCATACTGAGCGAAATAGAATTAACATCAAAATGAACGATCTTAAAATGAGGGCCCGGCTCTTTAATAATAACAGGAGCAAGGGCGTCTTTCCCATCGGGTGTGACAAGCCCTGAAGGTTCCTCAATAAGTGCTGAAGGGTCTTTAAATGTAATGACCCGTAGGACCATTTCCCAATCTATATTCTTTTGGGCGATCAGACTTGTCCTGTCATAAAGAATAAATTTATATCGGACGTACTGAGCTAATGATGTTTGAGGTAAATTCTGAAGCAGTTCATATGATCCTTTTTGGCCGATATAACCTACTTCACCAAAACCAGATTCATCCTGGAAATATTTCAATCGATGCAAGGATGGATTCTTTTCATTATACCCGGTGCCGAAAGAAGGCCTGAGATATGAGAAATCCCCTTGGCTGGTCATAAAATCAGCATGTCCGTGTCCCACTCCCCGGATCAGAGGTAAAACATAAAACGGCTGCCAAAGACCAATAAATACAAGGCCTATGATAAAAATACCCTGTCTAAGGCGCAAGCCCTCCCATAAACGCGCCAAAAACCAACAGCAACTAGCGAACAGTGTTACATAGGAGATCATCGGTACATTTTCCAAAGTCATTAAATAACCTGCAATCCCCGCGTGAACCATGATAACCCATAGCGCATAAACCCCCTTCCTTGAGGGCGCAACAAAATCCCATTCCATAAACTGCTTGGTCTCTCCCATGACGTACACCACAAAACAAGACCAAAATAGTATCCAAAAGAAAAAATAATTACGAAAGAGCCTGAAAAAATATACATATTTATATAAAAAATGCTGTATAGGAGCAGCGTTGGTCATGGCGACTAACATCAGCAAGAAACCAGTCATAAAAATGACCCGTTGGGGCTTACTGGACCGGTTGAACAAGGTCAATAACGCCAGGATAAAAAGCATTAACGGGACATAGGAGAGATACTGCTCCCCTGTTTCATATGATGAAAAAAGTTCACTGAAGGTGGCTCTGGAAGGGAGTCCTCCGATATCGATCATTTGCTGGGAAACAACAATGGCATTGCCGACCTTGTCCTCATTTTCCCCTCTATAAAATTCAGAAATATTTTGAGGGTCTTTCATTTTTAAATAGCAGTCAAAGGTCGGCCATAAAGAAAAAAGGATGCTCAAAAGGCAAAATATGACGGCTAGCGGCATGCGCATGATCGCCCTTAAATTAACCTTGAAAAACCCAATGATCCCTTCACTGGCAAACAACAAAGCACTGATGATAAAGGCTAAAAACATGGTCAAGAAATAGAAAGGAACATACAGGTGGGCGATGAACATGATGGAAAAGGTAAGGCCGAACATGTTCCTTTTGATTGTCTGATCATCAGTGGCTTGAACAAAACCGATCAAAAACCCGAAAAACCACCCTAAAGGCACAAAGATATAAAGGCCCAGGATGTCCCAGGAGAAAAAAACAGCCAACCCTGCGGAAAACATCAGTAAACTAGTACCGGCCCAGGCAATACGGGGATCTTGATAAAGCCGGTGAAGCAGAAAATAATACCCGATGAACCCTAGGATCCAAAATATCACCAAATAAGTCGCATAAGCCCAATAGGCCTTGACCCCCATCATCAAAAGAAAAGGAATGACCGCGCTAAATGGATTAGATGCGCCTATATCCTGTGTATAAAGAAAATCCAACGAACCCCAGGATTGGTATGGGTTCCATAGAGGATAAACTAAATTAATAAGGTTTTTAAAATAATAGATCAATAGATAAAAAAAATCGTTATTGTCCCCGCCCAAGAAATAATTTCCCACCCAGACCTTATTTAAATACGCCCAGGCCAGGACAGGGACTGCCAGTGCCATCAGCCAATATTTTACCGCCTTGTGCGAGAACAAACTTTTTCTCCTTATTGTTAGGACATTTATCGTCGCTGATCAAAATTATGTGAAGAAAATTTCAGTATAACATGCCTTACCATTGAAATCAAAAATAACCCGTGTATAATATACATCTATATGAAGTATAAGAAAGTATTAATTATCGCCTTTAGCGTCATATTTTTTATTTCGGCCCTGACTTCTTACATAAACCGCGTCATATTCCCCCGGTTGATCAAAAAGATAGCCGTTGAGCGTATTGAAGAGATCCTTAAGCGTAAAGTAGAGATAGGCTCTATCCACTTTAACTGGGTCCGGGGATTTATCATTGATAAGATCAAGGTCTATGACAATGGCCCCGATAGTACTGTCTTCGCCCAGGCCCAACAAGTGTCTTTCGGCATTATTATTTTCCCGGGCATTAAACAATATAGGATCACTATCCCTTATATCAATGTACGTTCCCCCTCGGTGCATTTGATACGCACGTCCCAAGATACCTGGAATTTCAGCGATATATTGCCCTCATCAGCGGCTGGCACATCTGCTGCCTCTACACCGGTCCTTGGCCAATCCCCCGGCTCTCCTTCCGTAGTGGTTGCCTGGGGAGGGATCTCTATTAGTGATGGGAAGCTGCTGGTGGATGATGCGTCCAGCCCGCAGCTATGGAGCGAATACTTTGATAATATCAACCTAAAACTGTCACTTTCCTATAAATGGATCAGCTATGATTTTACCGCGGACATACCCCGGAAAAAAGGTTTTGTGGGAGCCACGGTTTATTATCAGCCTTTCACCAAGAATACTCAGGCTCAGATCCATCTGAAGAATATTGATACCGCCTCCTATCTGTCCTTGATCAATATTCCCGATGTTCATATGGAAAGCGGAGTTATTACAGCGATCGACCTGAACATAACTTACGCTCAAGATAAAACCACTGCTCAGGGAAATGTGCTCATGCAGGACCTGAATATCACCAGTCAAGGCCAAAATTTTAAAGGCAATATCGATATCCATGGTTTGGACGCACAATATCTAAATGGGAACATCATAGCCCGCGGCCAAATGGATTTAAGCCATGTCCAGACCAGGGTCCCAGGGCTTTCTGCCGGCGGTAGTGTCCAGGCGGGGGTGAATGATTTTGAATTGACCAAGGACGGGGTCGCCTTCAATGGGTCCCTTCATGCGCAAAATATTTTTGTACGGCAAGACGACCGTCAGGTCCAGCTTGACGAGATCGCCCTGGATAATATAAGGATAACGAAGGACAAAACAGGCGTCCAGTCCATCGGTAATATTATGACCAAGGGGCTTTTTGTTCAATGGCCTGATCAAAAACTCCAGGGGGACATCTCACTTAGATCAGTGCGCATGCAAATGAAAGATGATAATAATATCTGGCTTCAAGGGGAACTTCAGGCTGATAATTTTACTACCAGTCTCAAAGACAATAAATTCAACAGTCAACATATCCTTCTGGAAAATATCCAATTGAACATCGTTGACCAAAAAAACGTCTCCTTGGAAACCAAGCTGTCTCTTGAGGAGGCCTCCATGCATCTTGGTAAAAACGACCTGATCGCTACGTCGGCCAAGGCGAATAAATTGTCCTTCAACTTGGACGAGAATGTCATCAAAGTATCCGGTATCTTTGATTTCTTAAAGACAAAACTTGTTTTAAATGATGATAAGGCCATCGAAGCTGACCCGCAGTTGGAATTGAGCCTGCAATTGCCTTTAGATGACCCTTCCAAGTTGACCTATAAAGGGTCCATTACCCTTTCCAATGGCCAGATCAGGGGGTTTGCTCCTTTCCACTCCCTTGATAATGTCGAATTAGATGCTGATTTCCAAAATGACGAAGCCACCATTAACGCCCTGTCCGCCGACGTTCTTGATACTGCTGTGCGTATCAACGGTACCGTGAAGAATTTCAAGGCCCCCCTTCTGAATATCGTCGTAGAGGCCGATGAGTTGGACCTTTCTAAGATCAAGGACTTTGCTCCTCAATTAGTCCGTCAATACGGCCTAAGCATCGATGGGTCAAGTTCCGTCAAGGTCAAATTTGAAGGGTTGGCTTCTGACCCTCTTGCAGGTCAAATCCTGGCTGTCGCTTCTGTCAAAGCAATGAATGTTGCCAGCAGCAAACTCCATCAAAGGGTCAGGAATATCAGCGGCATTATTGAAGCCACTCCTGATTCGCTCAAATGGCATGACTTTACTGCTGACTACCAAGGCAAAAATTACTCTTTATCCGGGAATTTACATAATTTTAAAAATCCCAAGATAATGACCACCCTAATGGGGCCCCACCTGCAGCTTAAAGCTGATCTTGTCAAAGACCATGACCTGATCACGATCAATGCATTAACAGGCACTTATTTAAACGCAGCCTTTAACAGTACCGGGACCATCACCTTGATACCGGATATAGGACCTGTGTTTATTATCAACAGCAAGATTTCGATGCTTTTAGAAGATTTAATAAAGGCCCTCCCCTCCCAACAAAAGGCTAGTTTTCAATATTTGGCTCCCACCGGGATCCTGAGTTTGTCTGCTGATCTTAAAGGCACTGCCCTGGATTGGAAAAATTATCGATTAAATGCCCAGCTGACCAGCCCGATCGTGGCTATTAAGGGTTATAAACTGACAGATATGATAATCCGTATCCATCAGGATGAGGGCAGGGTCAAAAGTTTTAGCCTTGACGGGAAATTTTACGACGGCATCATGCATGCCGTGGGTTCCCTTGACCTGTCGGCCAAGGGCATGCCCTATGATGTGGCCTTTAACATTGAAAATACCGATATGCACCAATTAAAAATGGATTCCCCCCTTAAAATGGAAGAGATCGACGGGAAATTCTTTCTGACGACCTTGGCCCATGGAACCATCGCTGATTTTAAGAATAATCTGCACGCTTCCGGTTCTCTGGCGATCCGGGACGGATTTTTAGCGGAATTCAACCTGTTCAAAGGTTTATTGAGCGTCCTTAATGATGCCCTGCGCCTGGGGCAGGTGCAGATCACCGATGTGGAAAGTAATTTTAGGATCGAGAACCAAAAGATCATGACTGATAATTTAAGGCTCAAAGGCCCCACCATCGTGCTCTTAGGAAAAGGGTGGGTCAATTTTGACCAGGTCTGCGATCTGAACATGTCCGTGGACCTAAGCTCCGGCGTTGTCCCGGAAGTTGCCCATGATGTGCTCAGCTCCTTAAACATCCGCATTTACGATAAGATCTCAGATCCCAAATTTAAACGGAAAATATCCGTCCCTCAGGTCATCAACACCCTGTTTAAGAATCTCTTGGAATGATCAAACCCGGCATTAAATAATACGGTCTAACAGTTTGCGGAATTTCTTCAGGGCACGGGCCCGATGGGAGATCTTGGCCTTCAATTCAGACGGTAATTGGCCAAAAGTCTTATTATAGCGCTTAAGAAGGAAGAGCGGATCAAAACCAAACCCATTTTCGCCCAAGTCCTTGGTCGTGACATAACCGCTGCAAGTGCCCTGGACCACCCCTAATTCTTGCCCCTTGCCATTGACCAGGGCGATGACACAACGGTAACGTGCCTGGCGCTTGTGCATTGGCACCCCTTTGAGCATCGCGAATAGTTTCTTGTTCCGGGCTTTCTCGCTGGCCCCTTCGCCGGCAAAACGGGCAGAATAAATGCCTGGGGCATTGTTAAGGTATTTGACTTCAATGCCTGAATCATCGGACATGGTCATCTTACCCGTTGCCAAGGCAACGGCCATAGCTTTTTTCAAGGCATTGGCACGATATGTTTTTCCGTCTTCAATAATATCAGGAATATGAGGATGCTCTAAAAGTGAGGTGACCTTGAAAGGCAGGCCTTCCAATAAGGCAATGATCTCTTTGACCTTGCCCTTATTGCGGGAAGCAACGATCAACTCCTTCACGGCTTGATCCTTAACTTAGGCAGGTTCTTTTTTTGGATGTTTAAAAGTTCTTTTATACCGCGGCGGGCCAGCCCCAGCAAACCCTTCATTTGGGCCTCAGAAAAAGTGCCGCCTTCACCGGTGCCCTGTACCTCGACAAATTGACCAGCGCCTATCATCACCACATTCATGTCCACATCAGCTTTTGAGTCCTCAATATAATTCAAGTCCAGGACATTAACGCCTTGATAAATACCAACGCTGATAGCAGCAACGAAATCCTTGATCGGGACTTCATCGATCATCTTTTGTTGGTTCATCCAAAGTATAGCATCGGCCAGGGCAATGAAGCCGCCGGTAATGGAAGCTGTCCGTGTCCCCCCATCACCTTGAAGCACATCGCAATCAATGCGGATGGTGCGTTCGCCCAATTTATCCATGTTAACGACAGAACGCAAACTGCGCCCCACCAAACGCTGGATCTCCTCGGTACGTCCGGAGGTCTTCTCACGCCGGATACGGCTGGTGCAGGAACGCGGCAGCATCCCGTATTCCGCGGTCACCCAACCTTTGCCGGAACCTTTAAGGAATGGCGGCACACCCTCTTCCACTGATGCGGTACAAATAACCTTGGTTTCACCAAATTCGATCAAACAGGAACCTTCCGCATTCTTCATATAATTCTTGGTGACCCTGATCTTGCGCAATTGGTCAGGTCTACGTCCGTCCGGTCTTTTCATGATTTCCTTTTCCTTGGATATTCCACTGTAACAATTGTACCAATGCCGCCGCGCGGGTTCATCGTCACCTCAATGCGCATCCAGCGGGGATGGCAGGCTTTGACCAGGTCATCCAATAATTTATTAACAAGATGCTCATGAAAAATACCGACATTCCGGTATTCCACGAGATACAATTTTAACGATTTTAATTCCAGGCACCGCTTGGCTGGCGTGTAGCTGACCTTGATCAAGGCAAAATCCGGCAATGCTGTTTTGGGACAGATGCAGGTGAATTCAGGGATAGTCAAATCCACGACGTAATTGCGATCGGAATATTGATTTTCCCACACTTCGATATCCGGCATCTTAAGGGAGCGGATATTTTTTTGACGGCCTTCGTAGGTGCTTGTTTTTTTCATATTTTTTTCAGCGCAACTTCATAAACTTGTGGACTTGAGGCAGTATTCTAACGTCTTTAAGGATTTTTGCACATGATTTTTGATAACGCAAACATTCCTCGATGATCCCCTTTTTCATATCCAGATAATTAGGCTGGAGGATAAAGGGGACAGCAGGATCAATGTCCGCCACCAATTTGGCCGCTTTAAGGACCTCCCCCAAATGCGTGTTAAGGGAGATTACCACTTTGACAAAAACTTCCTTACGCAAAGCGATCTTTAAAAATTGCTGATGTTCCAGCCAAAATGCTTTTTGCCGGGTGGACGAAGGCAATTTGATGTCCATGGCGATTATATCAATGTCCTTGATCAATTCTTTTAAAGCCAACGGCAAGGTGCCATTGGTGTCTAGATAGACCTTCTTGCCTTCCCGTCGCAGAGAATGGCAAAAACTTTTCAAGAAATCCTTCTGCAATAACGGTTCTCCGCCGGTAATACTGACAGAATGCGCATTGCCATACAATTCATTGACTTGGGCCAGGACTTCCTTCAGGCCAAGCTCCTGGTAGACGCGCTTGCCGTCACCAATGGAAGCCGGCGTATCACACCAGACACAATGCATATTGCACTCAAAAAATCGGACAAAGACCTGAGGCGCACCGACATACTTGCCCTCGCCCTGGATGGAGGGGAATATTTCTAAAATTTTAGCTTTCATCGATGGCCAAGTCCTTGATTTTAGCTTGGGCAAAACCTTGTGCCCTCAGGCGGCAGCTATCACAAACGCCGCAAGGCTTTGATTGCCCGTTATAACACGACCAGGTCAAATGCAAGGGCACTTTTAATTTGACCGCCAATGCCACGATCTTGGCCTTACTCAAATGGATCAGCGGGGTCATTACCTTGATCTTCTTGCCTTCGACGGAAGTCTTAAGGCCCTGTGCCAGCATGGCTTGATAGGACCGGATAAATTCAGGCCGGCAGTCAGGATAGCCGGAATAATCCACGGCATTGGCGCCAATAAAGATCGTCTTGGCACCGATAGCCTCGGCGAATGATGCCGCAAAGCTCAAAAAAATGATATTCCGTCCTGGAACATAGGTGACCGGGATCCCTAGTGTCTTCAATGACCTGTTTCGTGGGATGCCAATCTTGTTATCTAAAAGGGCTGAGCCTTTCCAGGGTAAGGAGATCTTGACGCTATAGATCTGGCAGCCGGCCTTGCGGGCGACAGCCCTGGCCTGGATGATCTCTTTCTTATGTTTCTGGCCATAATCGAATACCAAACAATGGCATTCATACCCTTGAGCAGCTGCATAATAAAGTGTTGTCGAGGAATCCAATCCTCCGGAAAGAAGGATCACGGCTTTCTTATTCATAATAAATGACACTCGCTGTTTCAGATTCCCAGACCTGCACTTGCTTGACCATCAACGGCGCGCATTGGCCGCCCAGGGCATGATAAAGATATCGGGCTATATTTTCAGTCGTGGGATTGGCCCCTTTAAAAGCCGGAAGGTCATTGAGCACCACATGGTCCAGGGGCGATAGGACTTCCTTAAGTTTGTTCTTTAGGACTTTGAAATCTGCCAATAACCCTACCTCATCCAAATTGTTGCCGCTAACGGTCACTTCTACCTTCCAGGTATGCCCATGCATGTCCTTGCATGGGCCGTCGTAGCCGTGCAACTGATGGGCAGAGGCAAAGGCATCACGCACCGTGACCTCAAACATAGGTATATCTCCTTACTTGTTTAACTCCCCCGCCTAAAAACCTGGAGGCCATCCGCTGAAACTGTTTCGGTTCATCCGTGACAATGAACATATGTTGGCCTGGCCTAAAACGCGTCCTTAATAACCTTTCCTTGGCCAGAAGGTCTTTGACTTGCAAAGCCACTTCCTGAGCTGAATCCACCAACTGGACCTTGGGACCCATGACATTATGCAGGACTTCTTTGAGCAGCGGATAATGCGTGCACCCTAATATTAAGGTGTCCACCTTATTTTTTTTCATGTCCTTCAAATAGTGTTGGGCCACCTGATAGGTCACCGTATGATCGAACCATCCTTCCTCGACCAAAGGCACAAATAAAGGGCAAGACTGGCTGGTGACCTTGATATTTTTGTCCCATTGGACCAGTTTCCTGGCATATTTGCCGCTTTTTACCGTCGATGAGGTGGCGATGATGCCGACCTTCTTATTGCGGGTGATCGCAGCGGCTTTTCTGGCCCCCGGCTCGATCACGCCTAAGATCGGCAATCTAAATTCTTTTTTCAAAACATCCAATGCCAGCGAAGAAGCGGTGTTGCACGCCACGACCAGCAGCTTGATCTTATATTTCAATAAAGCCCGCACGATCTCCCGTGAGTACCGGATGATCGTTTCCGCGGATTTGGTGCCGTAGGGCACACGCGCCGTGTCACCGAAATATACGATCCGTTCGTTGGGCAGATGATGAATGAGCTCTTTGACAACCGTCAAACCGCCTAAACCGGAATCAAAAACACCAATTGGCTCTTGGGAACGATCATTCATTGGCATAATCCAGGATTCCCCGGGCAATGGTCTCGGCTAATTTCTGACGGTATATCGACGATACCAATTTGTTATGCTCCGGCCGGTTGGACAAAAACCCAGTCTCGACAAGTACGGCTGGTATCAAGGTATTGCGCACCACAAAGAACCTGCAAAGGCGCATGCCATCGCCGCGTACCTTGATCCCCGGGGCCTCTCGCGCTTCCCTGACGATCGTCCTTGCCAGCCTTTGCGACTCCGCGGTCTTGTTGGAATCCATCATATCGGCGACAATGCCAAGCAAGGCGTTAGTATCTTGAGCGCTCAAAGACTCCAGGAATATATGTTCATTGGCCTTTCGCTGCTCTTCATTCAAACCTCTTTTGGTGATGGCATCGAGATAATAGACCAGAAACCCGCTTACCGCATGGTCCTGGTTGGAATTGACATGGATACTCACAAACAAGTCCGCATTACTGCGGGAAGCAATAATGGTACGCTCAGGTAAGGAGATAAAATCATCCGTGTCACGGGTCATGATGACCTTGATCCCGGCATTCTCTAAAAGTTGTCTTAGACGTTTGGCCACATCCAGGACGATCTCTTTCTCATCCATTCCCCCGTATGGGGACATGGTGCCGCGGTCCTTGCCGCCATGACCTGCATCAAGGACGATCGTATGCACGCGTGCGGAAGACCCGATCGGTGAAAGACCGACGATAGGTATTCCGAACGGGGCCAGGACCTTGGATTCAAAATCTTCCGGGACATAGATCGTGCTGCTCTCACGGCGCAGGGGCGCGCTTAAATTTATTTGATGCTGGCCGATCAAGACTACCGAAGATCCCACTAATGCCTTGGATATATTGCCCTTATATTCCATCAAGACAACTTGGGTGACACCATCCCACTGCCAGGCAACATGGTATCGCTGACAAATGTCCGCCAGCGGAATTCCCTCCGGGGGGTTGGAAGGCACCACCGGCCTTCCAGCACAGCCGTGAAGGGCCAAGATCATTAAAAAATAGATCAATATCCTGAATATCATGTTGAACTATCTTCCTCAGGCACCTCAACTGCCTTGGCACGTACGGTCAAAAATATGACAATTTCAGTTTTCTTCATCAGTCGGCCATTATGACGAAAAACCAGACCGACAATAGGTATCTTGCCCAGCATCGGAAAATTCCCCAGCATAGGAAGATCGCCAAGTGAAGGGATTTGCCCCAACAAAGGGAATTTATGCTTGCGGCTGATCTCCTCTTCTTTCATCAGCCCGCCGATAATAATCGTCATATCATTAGTAATGGCGGTATCGGTCCCGGCTACTAATGTCACTGAGGCAGGGATTTTCTCACCGTTCCATATTTCTGTTGCTACGACAGCGATCTTAGGCTCAACCCGTAATGAAAGGTCCCCTGATTTTAAACGGGTAAGAGCAATTTCTACATGGATATCTTGTTTAGGGAAACTAATGCTGACAGGCGTCCCTGCAATGACCTTAACAGGATCATGGGGAAACTGGCTCATTTCCCCTGCCATATCCAGCGCATCCAAAAGGACGGTATAATCATCTTCAGAAACCGTGCCGAAACTCAAACGGTGCTTTTGATCGTTCCAGACGGGGTCGTTTTCTTTTTTCAAAGGTACTGTATGGAAATCTGAAACAATGGCCCCCCAATCAACGCCACCGCGATGCTCGTCGTTAAGGATGATTTGAACGACATTCAATTCCAGTGTAATTTCATCCGGCTTGGCGGCTTGTCCCGCTGCTTTCGAAGCGGCGGCCTGCCCCGCCACAGGCGGGACCTGAGCCCAAGCCCTGGGGCCAAAAGCTAAGATAAAAGAAAATATAAGTATTGTTCTTATATACATACAATCATTTATAGACGACATTCATCAATTTAGCAATAAAAAAACCTTCCATACGCTCATCCGGCAAAATACGTACCGCGGCACTTAACCTTGTATCATACGTCCGTTCATGCCAGGATGTCAATGTCGGGTAGGTTTTGACCCCCATTTCCTTCAAGGGTATCGGCCCAAGTTCAAAACTTCCGTTGGTTTTGCGCAAGAACCAGTCGATCACTTCTTCATTTTCTTCCGGCGAATAGGTGCAGGTTGCATAAACCAGGATGCCGCCAGGGGCTAATAATCTGCTGGCATTAAGTAAAAGGCCTTTTTGTTTATGGGACATTTCTTTGACCTTGCGTACACTCCAATACGCAAAGCTTTTGGGCTGACTTATATCAAACCGGCCTTCACAACTGCACGGGGCATCCACTAAAATGCGATCATAAAGGGCTTCATGTTCTTTTAAGCGGCGACCATCCATTGATGATATTTGGGCTTTAGCACCGGTCAATTGCAGTACTGACTTTAACCTATAAAGCCTTTGGCGGACAGGTTCATTGGCTTTGAGAAATCCCTGATTGTTCATATGCATGGCTATCTGGGAAGTTTTACTCCCGGGTGCCGCGCACAGGTCCAATACACGCTGGTCTGGATGAGGGTCCAGGATAATCACCGGTAACATGCTTTCCAAGCCTTGGGCATACAAACGTCCGTCGTTGACAAGGTCTGATCTTAAAAGTTCCTGGGCTGCTGTTTTAGTGACACTAACAGCATAAGGACAAAAATCAGATTTTTGAAAATCAATGTTCCTCTCGGATAACACCCGATAGGCCTCATCAACACTGATCTTAAGCGTGTTAATACGAAAGTACTGGAATTGCCTGGGTTGAAAAATACTTTCCGGGCTTTCAGGGTGAATTTCATTGAATCTGGTCTTGAAATCCGCCGGTAAATGGTCTTTGGTCATAGTTATCTTTTATAGGAATGACAATCGATCAAATGGTCGTTCACCATTCCTACTGCTTGCATGAAGGCGTAACAAATCGTGGATCCTACAAAATTAAATCCCCTTTTTTTAAGGTCCTGGCTCATAGCATCAGACCTGGGGGAAGTGGCAGGCAGCTCTTTGATGTCAGCGATACGGTTCTTCTGAGGTTTACCATCGACAAATTGCCATATGTATTTGTCAAAACTGCCGAACTCTTTCTGCACGTCTAAAAAAGCTTTAGCATTCCTGACGGCCGAAGCGATCTTCAGGCGGTTGCGGATAATGCCTTCATTGCTTAAAAGCTCTTTGACTTTTTTATCATTATAACGGGCGATCTTGGCCGGGTCAAAATGGTCAAAAGCTTTCCTGTAGTTCTCTCTTTTTCTTAATACCGTAAGCCAGCTTAAACCGGCCTGCGCGCCTTCCAGGATCAAGAATTCGAACAATAAACGGTCATCATGGACAGGCCTGCCCCATTCTTTGTCATGATATTCAATGTAAAGAAGATCTTCGGTGCACCAGCTGCAGC
Source organism: uncultured Planctomycetales bacterium (assembly GCA_964487685.1). GTDB lineage: Bacteria > Omnitrophota > Gorgyraeia > Zapsychrales > Fredricksoniimonadaceae > JABDGZ01. The sequence continues at coordinate 50,219 of CAZASA010000001.1, read as the reverse complement.
GTTTTTTGTTCATGAAAAGATGAGCTCCCGCGTCACCCGCCGCCGGCCGGCGTAGCCGTCTTCATACCCGTGGAACCATTCCACCTGTGGTTCATCCGATCGCCAGCAAAGCAGGGCTTGCTGTCCGTGAATAATGGCCGGAAAATCGACCAACCCAATCTCAAAATTCCAATCCTTATAAAAACAACCCATATCCTCAAGCTGGTTCATTAAGAACTTGATGCGCTCCACATTCCCGGGAGCCTGCCTGGCATTAAGCAAGATCTCATCCACTATTTTCTTTACAAGGGGTAAACTCTCATTAGCTTCTTTAGGCGTAAAAAATTTTTCAACCATGTTATCCCTTCCTGGTTATGTTAGGAATTGATTTCCACTGACTAACGTGCTATATCTTAATAAAGGGGAATGCTGTATGTCCAATAAAAAAGGTTTTACCTTGGTAGAGGTCCTTGTTGTCATGATCATCATAGGGGTCTTGGCGACAATCTTCCTTCCCAATTATTATAATTACCTTGAACAGGCAAGAGCCACGGAAGGCGTTAATAGTTTATTAAACATATACGCTGCGGAGAAGAATTACTATTTCAAAACGGGCTGCAGTTTCGCAGTATATCAGCCAGACACTCCTCCCTGTAGCATCGATGACCAAAGCATTGCTAATATCAATAAAACCCTGTCTTTAAATTTAAATGAAAACGACTTTTTTTATCAGTTTGGGATGATGTCCTCTACCCCCCAGCATCCAATCCCTTATTTGGTCCTTTTAGCGTATAGAAATGGCCCTCCCTATCACTATTTATTGCTTTTAAATACTTCTCTGCCCACGGAAACCTCCATTAACGGAATTTCGACCAACCCTTGCTGCCAACCGATGAACGGTGGCACTTGTCCATCAAATGTTAGCACCGTGTGCTTGAACCCTCTCCCCGCTCCTTAAAAGAACGTGGCACATTGAATTAAATATTTGAGGACCAAATACTCGTTAGAAAGTCGTGACAGGCACGACTTTTTGCTTCTCAACATTAAATCAGAAGAAAGTCGTGAAGAAAGTCGTGACAGGCACGACTTTTTGCTTCTCAACATTAAATCAGTGATTGACATTTAAATAGTCTGTTTTATAATTTTATTCGCCCCTATAGTTTCATAATACAATGTTTGTAGTATATCTTTATACTTCCCCCAAATAATTGACTGAGACTACTATGCCTAGACAAGCCCGTTTTGTCCTGCCTGGACATTTACACCATGTTACCCAACGCGGTAACTACCGCCAAAACGTCTTCCAAGATCAACAAGATCGAGCCTATTATCTAAAACTTATCGATCATTATGCTAAAAAATATTACAATGACCTGTATGCATTTTGTTTGATGACCAACCATATTCACTTTATTATCAAGCCCCAGCGACAAGAATCACTAGCGCAAATTTTTTGCCGGGCCCATCAGCAATATTCCTTATATTACCATAAGAAAAATGGAATCCATGGTCACTTATGGCAAGAACGGTTCTATTCATGCTTGCTTGAAGGTAGTCATATTCCTGCAGCTATCAAATATGTTGAATGCAATCCTGTAAGAGCCAATTTAGTAAAATATGCCTGGGATTACCCTTGGTCCAGCGCTAATTTTCACTTGGGTAAAGAATATAATATTATCCATTTATCAAATATTAGACCCTATGTTACTGCAGATAATTGGAAAGAATTCTTAAATCAAAAACAATCCGCCCAAGAAATTGATATCATCCGACAAGCAACAAACAAAGGATATGTTTTTGGTTCAAATGAATATATTACCAGTCTTGAAAAAAAATATGGCTGTACTCTTACTCCTCAGATCATTGGAAGACCAAAAAAGTCGTGCCTGTCACGACTTTAGTTAGTGCTGCCAACCGATGAACGGTGGCACTTGTCCATCAAATGTTAGCACCGTGTGCTTGAACCCTCTCCCCGCTCCTTAAAAGAACGTGGCACATTGAATTAAATATTTGAGGACCGAATACTCGTCGAACTTACATATTGTCATACTGCGGGCCGTCGGCACCATAGGGCGGCACCCACGTCACGTTTTGGAAAGGGTCTTTGATGTCGCATGTTTTGCAGTGAATGCAATTCGAGGGATGTAAAACGATCTTGCGTTTATGGCTTTGAAAGTCCTGGCTTAATTCAAAAACCTTGGCAGGACAAAAATGCTGGCATGGCGCTTCAAATTGCTCGATACAAATAGCACAGGTTTCTGGACTTGATATGAGGATATGGCAAGGTTGTTCCTCGTCGTGTTTGGTCCCGGAATAAAACACATCCGCTTCTTTATCAAAAGTTATCTTGTTGTCAAAAACAAATGGCAATATACGATTGCCCTTTAATGCCGGACGGCAATGCTGGTGATCAGCCTTGAGCGGTGATCTACCGCTTAATGAAATCCCCCGCCCCGCGGTCAATTGATTGATACCGAACTTGATGAAACCGAAATATAAATTAGAAGTGAAACATTGACGGAAATTCCGGGAAGCGTACAACTCACGATACTCAGGTGTTTCCTTGAATAATTCTTCATAAAGGCGCAATGAATCTTTTGATGTATCGTGTTTTTTGATGGCTTCAACAGCCGCCTGGGCCGCAGTCATAGCCGCCTTGATACCAATATGTATCCCTTTTAAACTGGGCATGGCAACAAAACCCGCAGAATCCCCGACGATCATAAAATTATTACCAAACAGCTGTGGCAGAGAATACAATCCGCCCTCAGGAATGTTCTTTGCCCCATACTTGAGCAGTTTGCCGTTAGTGATGATCTTGGCAATGCTGGGATGTGTCTTGTATAGTTGAAGGGCACGATGAGGATCAAAGCCGGGATCTGAATAATCAAGGCCGGAACAAAAACCGATGACTACCTCTGTCTTGCTTAAACCATAAACAAACCCGCCTCCAAATTGGTCGGCACCTAGAGGATAGCCAAGGGTATGGATAATTTGTCCTTCACCAAAAGCGCCTTCGGGAACCTGCCAAAGTTCTTTGATCCCCAATGAATAAACCTGTGGATTTTTATCCTTGGCCAGATCATATTCTTCGATCAATTTTTTCGTTAAATGGCCGCGGGCGCCTTCAGCCAGGACAATGATCTTGGCCCTGACCTCAGTGGGAGGCTGGTAATTGGACTTGGGCTTTCCCTCATGGTCGAGCCCGGAGGCCCCTGTAAACACACCGACTAGATTGCCTTTCTCAAAGATCAGTTCATGCCCTGCAACTCCGGCGAATATTTCAACACCCTTTTGTTCGGCAATACCTCCAAGCCAACGGACCAAGGCCCCCAATGATAGGATATGATTGCCTTTATTGGACATTTCCTTGGGATGAAAAGGCAGGGCAAAAGCATTCTTCTTTGTTAAAAACAGGATATCTTCTTCTTTGACCTCCGTGGACGATGGGATAGTCTTTAGATCAACGCCCGGCAGAAGCTCTCCGATATTCTTTAAATTCATCACAGCCCCTGAAAGGGTATGATTGCCCACTGATGCGCCCTTTTCAAGGACCATGACTTTTAAAGGAAGATTTTGTTTTTTAATTAGGTCGGCGTAATGAATGGCAAAGGCAAGACCCGAAGGTCCGCCGCCAATAACCAGAACATCTGTCTCGATCAAATTGTCATTACTCATCAGCTCTTGTCCCCCAATCGTTTTGTCAATTGAGGTACTATTTCAAAAAGATCACCGACAATCCCATAATTGGCGATCTTAAAGATCGGAGCGGACGGGTCTTTATTGATCGCGATAATAATATCCGAAGTCTGCATCCCCACCAGATGCTGGATCTGGCCGGAAATACCACAGGCAATATAAAGTTTAGGGCAAACTGTTTTGCCTGTCTGGCCCACCTGATGGGAATAAGGGATCCATTGCTCGTCAACCGCGGCTCGAGAGGCGCCAACCGCACCATTTAGCATCTTGGCCAGTTCTTCAAGCATTTTAAAATTCTCGGCCTTTACCATTCCCCGTCCGCCGGAAACGATCACATTGGCATCCGAAATATTGATGCTGGTCGCAGCCTCATCAACAACTTCCAAAACCTTGGCCCTTGATGCAAAAAATGACGCATCCAATTCCAAGACCTCAACCTCCCCTTGGTACTGCGGGTCAGCAACAGCCTCTTTCATGGCTTTTTGCCTGACCGTGGCCATCTGCGGCCGATGGTTTTTTGAAATGATCGTCGTCATGACAGTTCCGCCGAAAGCCGGTTTCGTCTGCAGGAGGCAGCGGTCTTCAGGATTAATATCAAGGCCAGTGCAATCAGATGTAAGGCCTACATTTAAGTTGGCCGCGAGCCTTGCGGCTAAGGATCTGCTGAGCGTTGTCGCCGGACAAAGCAGGATCTCCGGGCGATACTTGTTGATCAAATCAGCGGCTATACGCGTATAGGGCTCTTCGAGCAAATATTCAATCCTGGAATCGTCAACAACATAAACTTTATCCGCTTGGCGATGGATCAATTCCTGGGCTTTGTCTTTGACTTTAAATCCCATCAACAGGCAAGACACCTCGACCCCAAGCGAATCCGCCAATTCCCTGGCTTTCCCTAATAATTCGTAAGTGACAGGTTGGATGACACCGCGCCGTTGCTCAACCAAAACCCAAACGCCTTTATATTCAAGAATTTCACTCATTTGATCAATCCTTTAAGAGTATCAACAAGTTGATCAACAGCTCCTTCACCTTCAAAAATCTTTCCTTGTGGTCTGGCCGGTGGTATCACGATCTTCCAGACGTCTGTGCCAGAACCCTTAGACCCAATGCGGGCCTCCTCAGCGCCAATATCAGCAGCTTTCCAAACAGTGACCTGAGTACTCTTGGCTTTCATCTTACCTTTTAAAGACGGAAGGCGCGGCATATTGATGTCCTTGACAACGGTCATAAGACATGGAAGCGGTGCTTGCAAAACTTCATATCCATATTCAGTCATGCGTTCAGCAATGATCTGGCCTTCCTTGATCTCTTGTATCTTTCTAACGTTAATGATTTGAGGAATATCTAAAATAGCGGCGATCCCAGGGCCCACTTGGGCTGTGTCCCCGTCCAGGGACTGTTTCCCGGCAAAGATCATATCAAATTGCCCGATCTTTCTGATCGCTTGGGATAAGGCATAACTGGTGGCCAAGGCATCAGACCCTGCAAATGCAAGATCGCTCAAAAGAATGGCTTCATCGCAGCCCAAAGAAATAGCTTCTCTTAAAGCTGATTCTGCCTGAGCTGGCCCCATCGTCATGGCTATCACTTTCCCGCCGAGCTTCTCTTTAAGGCGCAAAGCCTCTTCTATAGCATACATATCAAAGGGGTTGATCATGGTCTTGACCCCTTCACGAACGAGCCTCTTGGCGGCAGGATCGATCTTGATATCATTAGTATCAGGAACTTGTTTTATGCAGACAATGATGTTCATTTAGAGCTTTCTCTGATCAAACCCATGCCGATGATATTACGCTGGATCTGATTAGTCCCTTCATAGATCTGGGTTATCTTGGCATCACGCATATATTTCTCAACAGGATATTCTTTCATATAGCCATAGCCGCCGCAGATCTGCACCGCGTTGGTCGTGACCTTCATCGCCACATCCGAGGCATACATCTTAGCCATGGCCGAATGCACACCGACATCTTTCACTCCGGCAGCCACTTCCCTTGCTGAGGCATAAACCAGGGCCCGGGCTGCTTCTGTTTCGGTGGCCATATCCGCCAGCATCCATTGAATACCCTGAAAACTGGAAATGGGTTTATCAAATTGTTTTCTTTGTTTGGCATACTTGAGAGCTTCATCCAAGGCGCCCTGCGCAATACCAACGGCTTGAGCGCCAATTCCGGGCCGGGACATATCAAAGGTCCTCATCGCATTGATAAAACCCATCCCTTCCCTGCCGATAAGATTTTCTACCGGGACCTTACAATCATTAAAGATCAATTCACTGGTGGAAGAGGCGCGGATCCCCATCTTGTCTTCCTTCTTACCAAAAGTGAAGCCCGGCGTGCCTTTTTCAACGACAAAAATGCTCGCCCCTCTCGCCCCTCTGGATTTATCGGTCATCGCAACGACCGTATAGATGTCCGCATCGCCGCCGTTAGTGATAAAATGTTTAAGCCCGTTAAGGACATAATGATCGCCGTTTTTAACCGCCGTTGTTTGAAGAGCACTGGCGTCCGAACCTGCCGCAGGTTCAGTGAGGCCGAAGGCGGCCAATTTCTCTCCCTTGGCTATGGCCGGAAGATACTTTTGCTTCTGTTGGTCGTTGCCGGCCAAAATAATAGGATAGGTCCCCAATGCTGATGCGGAATAACAGATCGCGATCCCTGCACACCCTTTGGAGAACTCTTCTGTCACCAGGCATAATTCCAAAATGCCCCCACCCATTCCGCCATACTTCTCTTCTATATAGACACCAAAAAGGTCTGATTTGGCGATATCCTTCATGATATCCCAGGGAAATTTTTCTGACCGGTCATATTCAGCCGAAACAGGACGGATCTTCTCATCGGTGATCTGGCGGGCCATGTCGCGGACCATGATCTGTTCTTCAGTCAGCAAATAGTCTATCATTACTCCTCCATTGATCGGATATTCTGGAAAAATAAATACTATTCCGTCATATCACAGTAGGTAATACGTATAAATTTTAATTTTAGATATTGGATCTCAGATGAGCTAAAGCATTGAAATCCATAAAAAAGTCCCGACACTTTCACTACGAGAGGCCGTCGATAGGAACAACAGTGGGGACATCTGCTTCGTAATCAACACCATGTAAACCAAAACCGAAAAGCTTTAAGAAGTCATTATTATAACCTTTTACATCGCCAATTTGTAGGATATTTTCACTGGATACGGTCTCCCAAAGTTTGGCGACCTGACGCTGGATATCCCAGCACATTTCACAATCATCAATACGTATGCGGCCCTTGTTGTCTGTAACGATCTGGTCTAACGATATCCCGTTGAAGAGGCGTGAATCAAAAAGACGGTACATTTGATGGATGCAATCTTCATGCACGCCTTTGGCTTTCATCACCTTCATCAGCAACACAAAATACAGCGGCATATACGGAATGGCTGATGAGCTTTGCGTGACCAATGCTTTATTAACTGAAATCATTGCCCTCCCGCCGAACTTTTTGAAACGCTCGTCTAACTGATGGGCCGTGGCTTCCAGATGGTCCTTGGCAGCACCGATGGTGCCGTTACGGTAAACCGCCGTTGTCACCTCAGGACCGATGTAAGAATACGCAACAGTAAGCGCGCCCGGAGCAAGGAGATCGTCCTTCATCAGTGCGTCTATCCAAAGCTGCCAATCTTCGCCGCCCATGACCTTGATGGTCTGGCGGATCTCTTCTTCCTGGGCCGGTTCAAGGGTCACCTCGAAAACTTTATTGATCTCAAAATCGATGGTTTTATTAGTATAGGACTTGCCCTTGGGTTTAAGGATCGACTTATAAACTTCACCTGTTTTAGGATCGACCCGTCTGGGAGATGCCAGGGAATAAATCACGCAATCGACTTGGCCTAAATCTTTCTTGATAGCTGTACAAACAGCCCGGCGCATATCATCAGAAAAGGCGTCCCCATTAAAACTTTTGGCGTAAAGCCGTGCTTTACGGGCGGCAGTTTCAAAAGCCGCGGTATTATACCAGCCGGCGGTAGCCGTGCGATCGACTTCCGCGGACTTTTCAAAAAATACACCGATAGTCGCTGCCCCACAGGCAAAGGCCGCGGTGATGCGCGAGGCCAAGCCGTATCCGGTAGACGCCCCGATCACTAAAACTTTCTTGGGGCCATTGGAGATGGGGCCTTGTGAGACAACATGTTCAATCTGTTGGGCAACGTGGGCAGCACATCCAGCCGGATGCGCAGTTGTACAGATATAGCCACGTATTCTTGGCTTAACGATCAAAGTAACTCATCCCTTCACAATTTTAAGGTTTCAGAAGTCCGATAAGAGTATCATAAAGAAGTCTTTTTTGCAACTATGACTATGCCCGATGTGGTCAGCACAAATCGCTGGCGGTCCAAGGCGGGGTCAAAACCGATCTTGGTCCCTGCGGGAATATCCACATCTTTATCAATGATGGCCCCCTGGATCTGGGCCCCTTTGCCGATAGTGACGCTGTCCATGATCACGGAATTCTTGACCAGAACACCGTCCCTGATCATGACATTGTTGGACACCACGGAGTGTTCGATCTGGCAGCTTTCCAAAACACAACCTCCGGCGACCAATGAATCAACGATGGTGCCCGGCATCTTTCCCGTCGTATAAAATCTCAGCGGCGGATAGTGGTGATGGTAGGTACGCAAAGGCCATGCCTTGTCATATAACGTGAATTTTGGTTTTGGCCCGCAAAGGTCCATGTTGGCCTGATAATAGGAATCACGGGTCCCGATGTCGCGCCAGTAGGATGAAGTAAGATTCTCCCGGGCAAAATCGTAGGCATACACTTTCAATTTTTTGGCCACCATCTGCGGGATGATATTCTTGCCGAAATCATGACCGGAATCAGTTTTGGCCGCGTCTGCGACCAGCTCCTTTTTAAGGATATCGGCATTGAACAAATAGATCCCCATGGACCCAAAGATCTCATCAGGGCTGGAAGGAATGGTTTTAGGTTTTTCCGGTTTTTCCTGAAAACCAGTGACCATATTCTGCTTATTGACCTCAACGACCCCGAAATGGACCGAATCATGTTTAGGCATCGTGATACAGGCCACCGTCATGTCCGCCCCTTTGCTGCGATGGTACTCCACCAATTGGCGGTAATCCATTTTATACACATGGTCCCCTGCCAGGATCAATACCAATTCAGGATCATAATCACTGACCATGTTCAAATTCTGATAAATGGCATCCGCGGTGCCGCGGTACCAGTCGCTGGAAATACGCTGCTGGGCCGGGACCACGTCTATAAATTCACCTAATTGATTGGAATAAATGTTCCATCCTTCTAAAATATGGCGCTGCAGGGAGAATGATTTGTACTGGGTCAAAAGGAAGATACGCCGCAGGCCGGAGTTCACACAGTTGGAAAGCGAAAAATCAACGATACGGTAAATGCCGCCGAATGGCACTGCCGGTTTGGCCCTGTCACGGGTCAAGGGATCAAGCCGTTCGCCTTTGCCGCCGGCAAGGATAAAGGTCAACACATCACGCATAGGATCAAACTACTTTCTATTTTTAATAGGTTTTTTAACTACAACCTGCTTCCTATTTTTAGCATTTATAATATCACGGATTTTTTGAACGGCAACCTTATCTTGCAATCCCAATTTTTGGGCCTGAATGAGCATTTCCTGGGACCTTTTAGCTTGGCCTTCTTCGGCATACGTTTGGGCCAACCCATAGAAGCCTTGATAATCCTTAGGATAATCATCCGCCACCTTCTGGAACTGGATGGTCGCCTCATTGTAATATTTTAAATTTTCATAAGTTTGGGCAAGGCCTAGTCGGGCCTGTTTGTCCCCCGAATACATGACCCCCAGCCGGTAATTCTCAAAGGCTTTACGATATTCCTTATGTTTCGCATAGATCTTGCCCAGCATATTGTAAGCAGGGGCAAAACCCGGTTCCACCCGAATGGCTTCCCTCGATTCCTCGATCGCTGCTTCATCAGCCCCGAGCACCTCCAGAATATACGCCCTGTTCTCATAAGGAAAAGGATCGATCCGACGAGTACCTAATTTTAAAATATCCATCGGCTTGGGCTTCCATTTATTCAGATCAACCGCATAACGATCAATAAAAGGCTTATTATAAGGCGTCTGTTTTAAAAATATGACCGCATCGTCATCCAGATAGACAATGGTCCAATTCTTAAAAGAATGGAACATCCGCAGCACGTCCCGGGGGATGCTCTGCTTGATATTGTTCAAAAAAGCCCCGGTAATATTATCCTTGTGCTCATAATAGGTAAATACATGCGCATTACCGTCTCTCCAGATCTTTTCGTAATTCTCAAAGAAATCAGCCCCATAGAGCTCGGTACGCCCGTCGATAAAGACTTTAATGTTAGGGTAGACCCTGCCGACTAAATACGCGCCGGAATTAAAATCATTGAAAAAAGTCCCCTTGATCTGTTTTTGTGCCAGGAAATTCACGGCCTTGTAAGGATAGGCGCGTTTGGACACGCCAAAAAACTCGCTTTTACGCATGTAGGTGTCAAAATCAAAATAGCCGTCGCCCGTCATGGACACGCCGAAATTGAGCATCCATACCATGAGCCCTATTTTACCGACGATCACGGTAATATGCTTGAATTTGGGGGAAGAAAAGCGCAGCGGCACCAGGTTTTCCCAAAAGATAGAAATGACATTGACCATGAGCACCATATACGCCGCTGCGGCGAAATAGATCAAATTGCGGACAGCCGCTAAAGAGAAACCTAAAAAGATGACCCAAACCAAAAAACTGCTGATATCAACCTTGCGGCGGTTAAAAATAAAACTGAAAGCAGAGATCAAGATCAGTATCTTATAATAAATGTAGTTATCGCTGAAAATATTAGACGTGGTAAACGGCCTTTGTAATTCCATGATATGGTCGAAAAATATCTTGTTATCCCCCGCCAAACCAAAGAAAACGCTTAACGGATACCAGGCGCCTTGGAAAGTCGATGGATTGACACAACAGGCCATGATCAGCAAAGGCAGGACTTTTTTAAGCCAGCCATATTCTTCATCATTAAGGCGGCCGACGGTATTCCACTCGTAAGGCAGCGGTACACGGCGTTTGATAAATTCTGAAAAAATACCCACGAGCACCAATAAGGGCCCGAAAAAGAAAAACCCGTGCATATTTGTCCATAAGATCTGCAGGACCACCAGCGCGTACACTGACCAGCGCTTGTTGATCTGCAAGGCAAGGATATAGATAAAAATAACGAAAAATAATAAGCTGAAAATGTCCGGACGGACCGTGAAGCGGGTTTGATAGACCATCAGGACCAATAAAAGGGTATAGACCGAAAGCAGTTGACGCTCACGGCTATAGCCAAGGAACAAAAGCACCATGAAGGTCATGGCCACGACCATGGACTGCATGGTGATCAACCCGTTAAAACCGTAGATCCTTTGCACCTGGTAGACCAAAACCTGGAACAACCATTCATGATTGATCCAAGGTCTTCCCGCGATACTGCCGGAAAGAACATCAAAATTGGGAACATAACCGTGCTGGCAGATCCACCAACCCATCCGCAGATGGAGCCAGAGGTCCAGGTCCTTGATCTCAAGGCTGGAACAAAAAGTGACCAGGGCAAAAAGCATGCCGATGGACATCCAGCCAATGGTGGTGCTAAGATTTCGCCAAAAACGTTCACTCATAATTTACTATCATTTTATCATTAAAAATCTTAGCTCTATAGTATCTTATTTTCTATTTTACTGAAATTGGGCCCCGTTGCAGTAAATACGCCGTTAATATAGATAATCGATCTTTGACAATATGATATTGTGATAACCAATATTCAGCCTTAATGTCCCCTGTTAATTTATATCCTAATCTATAATTCTCCAGCGCCTGGGGGTATTGGCCGATCTTATTATAGATCTTACCAAGCATATTGTAGCCCGGGCCGAAATCAGGAGCTTGCCGTACGGCTTCTTTTAATTCGTTGATGGCCCCTTCATCAGCCCCCAGTATTTCCAGGATATAGGCCCGTCTCAGATAATCATCCGACTTGGATTGATTCGTCTTCCAATGATTGAGGTCAACAGAAAACCGGTCTATGAAAATTTTATTGTCAGGTGTCTGTTTTAAAAAGATCACCGCGTCATGGTCCAGATAAACAATGGACCAGTTTGGGAAAGAATGAAACATCAATAGTGCCGGGTGGGAGATATTTTGGTTCGCATTGTTCAAGAAAGCCCCGGTGATATTATATTTCCCCTCGAATTCCTTAAAGACTGTAGCATCACCGTAGTTATATATTTTCTGGTAATCCATGAGAAACTTGTCCCCATCCTCCATATGGCCAAAGATAAAGACCTTGATGTTGGGATACGCTCGGCCTGTCAGATAAGCACCGGAATTAAAATCATTAAAAAAATTCCCCTTGATCTTGTTTTGTACCAGGAAATCCACGGCCTTTTGCGGATAAAGGCTTTTGGATATACCCAAAAAATTTTCATGGGCTTTTATTCCCATTCCAACATAGATCATCCAGGTCAATAGCGCGATCTTAACAATCGAATCCACGACCGGATTCTTTGAAGAGATCGCCATCGTATTGATCATGATCACCATATAGGCTGCTACCGCAAAAAAAGCCAAATTACGGACAGCCATCATAGAAAAGCCTAAAAAAATGGCCCATAGAATAAGGACCCTGACATCGATCCTGCGGTAGTTAAGAACAAAACTTAACGCTGAAATCACGATCATGGCCTTATACCATAAGTAATCGCCGTTAAAAAATGTATGCGGCAACAAAGGCTTTTGAAATTCGAGATTATTGGCGAAAAATAGGTGATGGTCCCCTAAATGAAAAAAAACATTCACCGGGTCTAAAGCGCCCTTAAAAGTCATGGGATTAGCCAAGCACGCCAAGATCAAAAGCGGCAAGGTCCTTTTAAACGTACTATATTCTTTATTAAAAATACAAACCAGCATCGGGCCAAAAAAGAAAAAGAAATGCATATTGGACCATAGTATTTGCATGAACACCAGCGCATAGATCGCCCAGGGTTTATTGAGATGCCTTGACAGAATATAAATGAAGCTCGCCAAGAATAAAAAACTGAAGATCTCAGGACGGATAGTAAAGCGGGGTTGAAAAACCATTAAGACCAGGAACAAACCAAACACCGATACCCATTGACGCTCGCGTTTATAGCCCAGTAATAGCAGCACCGTGAAGCTTGATACTACCACCAAGGCCTGCATCAAAATCAATCCATTGAATCCAAAATGATGTTGGACCTGGTAAACCAGTACCTGAAATAACCACTCATGATTGATCCAGGGTTTGCCGAAATTAGGGAATGACAGGATGTCATGATCAGGGACAAATCCATGATGGCAGATCCACCATCCCATGCGCCAATGCATCCATAAGTCCAGGTCCGTTATTGCGTTGCAAGAACAAAAAATGACCAGGACAAAAAGCAGACCGATGGATAGCCGACCCAACAAGGTGCTAAAATTTCTCCAAAACCGTTCGCTCATAAATTTGTATAAAGCGCTGCTTGCAATAGCTGCTGCGTATAAGGATGCGCCGGGGATTGCAGGATGGTCTGCACGGGGCCTGTTTCGACGATTTTCCCACGGTCCATGACCACTAAATGATCACTGAAATTCCTGACCAATCGTAAATTGTGAGAAATAAAAATATAGGTGAGATCAAAATCCTGTTTTAATTTCCTTAATAGGTCCATGATCTGCTTTTGCACCAGGGTGTCCAGTGCTGAAACAGCTTCATCCAAAACCAGCACCTTGGGCGACGCCAGCAAGGCCCGGGCAATGGCAATGCGTTGGCGCTCTCCGCCGCTAAATTCGTGGGGGAAACGCTGTAAAATAAGCGGCGAAAGACCTACCGCCGACAAGATCTGCTCCATTTGCTCTTCGATTTTATGCTCCGTTAAGGAACGATTGCGCCAAAAGGCTTCCTTTAAAATACTTCGCACATTCCAAAGCGGATCAAGGGATTGGTTGGGGTCCTGAAAAACCATCTGTACGCTCATGGCTTCTGCCTTGATGGACCCTGCATCAGGCGCTATCAGACCCATGATCATCTTGGCGAATGTTGTCTTGCCGCATCCAGACTCGCCGATAATAGCCAGATTATCCCCTTGTTGCAATGAAATGCTGACATCATCGACAGCGCGAAGGGCTCCGAAAGATTTAACAAGATGTTGGACTTCTAAAACGCTCATTGAAAAGCCTCCACGAGTGCCTTGGTATATTCATGTTGAGGCTGACCGATCACACTCGCAACCAATCCCTGCTCCACCATTATTCCTTGACGAAGGATGATGATCTCATCAGCAACATGGGCGATCATTCCCAGGTCATGGGCAATGAGTAAAATGGAAATACCCTTTGCTTTCAGACGATTAAATATACCCATGATCTTAACCTGCAAGGTAACATCCAAACTGCTGGTAGGCTCATCAGCAATGATCAAGGAAGGCCCGCAGACCAAGGCCTGAGCGATCATGGCGCGCTGACGCATGCCGCCGCTGAGTTGATGCGGATAGCTTTTATAAACACGCATAGGGTCAGGCAATTCAACTTCGGCCAAGGACTCAATGGCCTTATCATACCGTTCATGTTTTGATAATGCCGTGTGTACGCTTAGCACTTCCTCGATCTGGTCTCCGATGGTGAACAATGGGTCCAGCGCGCTTAAAGGCTCCTGAAAGACCATGCCTATACCTGCTCCCCTGTATTGCTGCATCTGGTTAACATGTAATGACAAGAGGTCCTTGCCTTCAAAAATGATACTTCCCTGCTTTATACTTAACGCTGGAGATAATAATCGCAAAATGGCCAGACCGATCGTTGTCTTACCGCTTCCGGAACCCCCGGCAACAGCCACGATCTTTCCACGAGGCACGTTGAATGATACGTGATCAACGATCTTTTGAGGACCGACAGCAACGGTCAAATCTCTGATCGATAATAATGGTTCCATCATTTATGACACCTGCACATGCAATTCATGGCCTTTGATGATCGACGCATTTTGCGCATTACGTTTTAAAAATATCACCGCATTATTGCGTAAATATACGACTGCCCAGGAATGATCTTTGAAACGCTCCTTGAGGAATGCATACCCCCAAGGCGTCGCATCCAGCGTATAAAAAATAACATTGAAGTGATATTTAATCTCCATTTTCTGCCATAGATCATTGTCCATCTGCATAGGGATATAGGTCTTTTTCAAGAAATCCTCAGGGTAAGCCTCCATCCGGTCATCAACAAACATTTGATGCTGAGGGCTTAAATGAAAGATCAAATATCCCCCGATATCGTAATTATTGAAAATAACCCCTGATATTCTTTCATGTTTAAAAAAATAAGCCGCATCATTACAACCAGCAACCACCCCCAGTGAATGCCTCTGCTTCCAATCACAATTGACATAAGCTGAAACAATGATCGCCGCTAACACGATAAGTGCTTCTATTAATTTCTGAACATGAGCTGTTTTAGACTGGGTCCATTTGGTATAAACCAACGCCATCAAGGGGATCCAGAAAAACCCTAAGATCCCGATCATCCGTGCAGCCTTCAGGGCCACAAGGGACAAGATCAAAGACAATAAAGTGATAAAAATATATTTCTTAAACCCTTCCTTTTGAACCAAAAATAATAATCCCAAGAGCAAAACCCCAAGTGCTGCCAAGAAATAAAGCAATAGGGGTCTTAAGAAGAACATTTTTGTGCTTAATAAGTAAAATACCGACGCATTCTCCATGATCAAATAAGAGTACGCCTTACCTAATTGAAACGGCACCAATGCCCCGTTTATACCTGAAGGATTGATCAAGCACGCGGCCAACAAGCAGAAAAAAATCTTTTGCAAGACAGCCGCTTCTTCCTTACGGCCATTGCTGCGTTCTTGGCACCAAAAAAGGAAAATTAATAGCGGGCCTAAAATAAAAAATATGTGTATATTGACCCATAGTACTTGCAGGGCACAAAGACTGATGGTCAATTGAACCGGCTTAATGCGTTTCTCTTGAAAGGCAAGGATCATCCACCAAAACAGCCCCCCGAAAAGACAACTGATCCCTTCCGGCCGGATCTCATATCGAAATGAAATCAACGGGAAAGCCAACAAACCGAAAGCACAGGCAGTGATGAATGAAGAAGAACGCCTTGCAAGATCAAAAAAGACATAAAAAGTCAGAAGCTCAAGCATCACATAAATGAAATACAGTCCTGTAATGCCGACAAAATGCCATATCACATAACAAAAAACTCCGAACAGCCAATGGTGATTGATAAAAGGATATTGAGGGTTGGTATAAGAATAGAAGTTCTTATATAAAACATCCCCATTACCATGGGCAATAAGTTCGCCATTTTTAATATGCCGCCCAAGATCGGAAACAGTCAGGTCAATAGGAATGGCTACATGCCATCCGAGCCAAATCAAAATAAGCACAATGATCAATCGTTGCATGAAATTTTAATCCTCACTATTGAACATCGGGTCAAAAGCGTCCCGAAGACCGTCTCCGACGACATTGAAACATATCACAGCAATAAATATAAACAATCCAGGCAGTAATATCCACGGCGCGAATATCACCGGCACGATGGCCATGGCATCCGAAAGCAAATTTCCCCAGCTGGGAACAGGGTCCTGGATGCCTAAACCCACAACACTTAAACCCGCTTCTGCCAAAATATACGAAGAGATCGTCAACATCAATGTTGCGCAGGAAAATGAGATCGTCTGAGGCAGGATATGTTTGAATATAATGGTTATATCAGAAACCCCCAGGGTCTTGGCTGCCAATACATAGTCCCGCTCGCGCAGTGAAAGGGTCATGCCGCGGATAATTCGCGCTAAAGAGGCCCAGCCGATGAACGCCAGGATGACCACCACACTAAAATATACCTGCACCGAATTAAAATTCTCCGGTACAGCGGCCCTTAAGGCCAGCATCAGATAAAATCCCGGCACCATCATGAACATCTCGCAAAGACGCATCAAAACGCCATCCACCCAACCGCCGTAATAACCGGCGATCCCGCCGATCAACAGTCCCAGCATAAATGAAATGGCAACACCTAAAAGCCCGATGGACAACGATATCCTGGCCCCATACCAGATACGTGAGAACAGATCGCGTCCACGCGCATCCGCGCCCCAAAGATAAAAACGCCCTGGAGTGTTGACCCCGAAAAGCCGACCTGATCGTAAAAAATGCAGCGGGCATTTTTGGGCCAGATCATCGACATAGACCCGTCGATGATAAACATCGAAGGTCAGTTTGCGCTGGTAGATAAATGGATAGGCCCATCGCCCATGCTCCGCCCAATGAACAGTTGTTGGAGGACAGTAAGAATAATTGCGGTCTTCGTCGTGATAGGAATACGGGCAGATAAAATCAGCACCTATCGCCATCCCGTAAATGACAAGCAAGACCCAGAGACAGAACATGCTAACCCTATTGCGGCGAAATGACGCAATAGCTAAGCCGATACGGCTGTTGGGATCAATTAGATTTTTCATATCGGATACGCGGATCGACCAGGGTCAATAAAATATCAGCCAAAACATTACCCAAGACCAAAAGCACACCTGCCAATAGTGTACTGCTCATCACTAAATAAATATCCTTAGCGCGCACCGCGGTCAACAGCAAAGAACCTAAACCCGGCCAAGAGCAAACGATTTCGATCAATGCCGCCCCGCTTAAAAGGGAAGCAAAGTCATATCCTAAAAGGGTGACCAAAGGATTAAACGCGTTGCGCAGGGCATGGCGGTAGATCACGATCTGTTCAGGTAGCCCTTTGGCGCGGGCCGCTAAAATATATTGTTGGCGCAAAACGCCCAGCATATTCCCGCGCATGATCCGCTGTAAGGAAGCAATAGACGACAAGGAAAGGACAGAAGCTGGTATCACCAGATGCAAAAGCGTGTCCCAGATCTTTCCAAGGCAGGTCATATCATCAAAATTAGGGCTGTGCATGCCTCCCAAAGGCAAAGCTCCCCATTTACTGGCCGCATATAAAACAAGCACCGCTAAGAAGAACCCCGGTGTTGAAAGAGCAGCAAAGGAAAATACCGATAGCACCCTGTCTATCCAATGATTACGCCTAAGCGCCGCCCAAATACCAAATGGGATCGCGATGCTCCAGGTCAAAATTAAACTGGTAAAGGCCAGGATAAACGTATTGAATAACCGGCTGCCCAGGACATAGGTGACCGGCACATTATAATAAAACGAATACCCCCATTCCCCGTGCAGGATATTGATGACCCAATGACCGTATTGCACCAGCAAAGGGTCATGAAGATGATATAAATTCTCGTAACGTGAAATTGTTTCCGGTGAGATCTGTGGATTAAGGCGCAAACTGTCAAAAAAACTTCCCGGCGTCGCATGCATCAACCAGAAGGTCAAGAAGCTGATCGTAAGCAACAGCAGGATCGTCGAGCAAAGGCGTTGGATAATAGGGTTAATCATTTAACATATATTTCCTCAATATTATTAAACGGCCCGCCGTTGACAGTGGGTTTAAGATTACCGAATTTATTGCGCACAGCGATCATGTCAACATTCAAGATGGTATAGATCACCGGAAGTTCATCGGCGGCAATACGCTGGAATTCATCATACAAGACCTTGCGCTTGTTCTCATCAAGTTCTTCAACGCCCTGATCATAAATTTCATCCATCCTCTTTTCCCACGCGGTCGCGGGCTTGGCCTGGTGCGGGTCCCACAAATGCAAGCCCCCGGAAGACTTCCATACGTTTTGCCCAAAATGAGGCTCCACCCCGCCGGTCAAACCTATGATCACCGCATCCCAATCATAAGAAGAGGTCAATTTATTGACTAGGGCGTTGAATTCCAACGATACTAAATTGACCTTCATCCCTAACTGTTCTAAATCCGACCTGATCATAAAAGCCAATTGCTGTGCTAAAGGATCATCCGTTGCCGTGGTCAATAAATTAAATTCCACGGGATGGCCCTTGGGATCTTCCAGTTTTCCATCTCTCTGACTATAG
Organism: uncultured Planctomycetales bacterium; assembly: GCA_964487685.1. Taxonomy (GTDB): domain Bacteria; phylum Omnitrophota; class Gorgyraeia; order Zapsychrales; family Fredricksoniimonadaceae; genus JABDGZ01. The sequence continues at coordinate 31,490 of CAZASA010000001.1, read as the reverse complement.
TGATAGCCGGCTTGCTCCAGGATAGCCTTTGCCTTTTTTAGATCATAGTCATAAATTGTCACGTCAGGAGTATAAAAAAATCCGCTGCTGGGGCTCATGGGACCGTTCTGAGGCTGCCCAAAACCATTATTAAGGATCTCAATGATCTTTTTTTTGTCGATCGCGTGCGCAACGGCCTGACGGAATTGCAGGTCGGTAAACCAGGACAGCTTAACCGGATCAACATAAGGTTTGCGGGTATTAGGGTTAAGCCCCGGATTTTGGTTGAAGGTGATGAATCTCGTACCGTAATCAGGCCCCTCGTCATAAATATGAAAATCTTTTTGCCTCTCCATCGGTTTAAGTAACGGATAATCACTGCCGCTGACAGCCGTATCGTCAGTTTCTCCGTCTATAAATTTCAACAGTTGGGCTTGAGGATCAGGAATGATCAAATAAATGACCTTGTCCAGATAAGGCAAGGGACCCCCTTGAGATGATTTTTTCCAATAATGGGGATTGCGCTTGTAAACGAGGCGCTCACCGGGATGATATTCGCTTAACATAAATGGGCCGGTGCCTATGATCCGGGCAGGCGGCGTATCAATGCCCCAGGTAAAAGAAAATTTCTTTTGAGCTACTGCCTGCGATAGGCAATGCTTGGGCAAAAGAGGCTGTTCCATGGCCCTCAAGAATGGCGCAAATTTGACCGGCAAGGTAAACCGTACGGTATGCTCATCGATCTTTTCAACTTTAAAAGGTCTCCCATTAATGGTCAACACATCCTTTGAAGACGAAGGGATATCCGGATTATAGATCAAGTCATTGAAAGTAAATACCACATCATCCGCACCGAAAGGTTGCCCGTCAAACCAGGTGACATGTTCCCTTAAATGAAATGTCCATTGAAGACCGTCGGGTGAAATGTCCCAGGATTTGGCTAAATTAGGGATGACCTTTAAGGTAAGATGGTCCTCAGTGGTCAAGCCCTCAAAAAGAAAGCTTGTCGCCGCATCGCTGTAAACATCTGTTGAGACGATCATATTGAAAGTTTTTGGATCGGAAGGGGTTGCTTCCACTAGGCTGCCGCCGTAGCGGCCAGAAGCGGCATGAACGTTTGAAGCCACAATACAAAAGTAAATGAAGAAAAAAGTAATTAGTAATTTTGTTATGGATTCCCGACTAAAGCATTCGGGAATGACATGCTGGAATTTATATTCAAGAATGACATTATTTTTCTGCATTAGTCATGGGATTAACCGGAGCATTATTGCTTGAAGGCGCGCTTGGAGCCGGCGCCGTTTGCTTATATGGCTCGACCTTGACTTGAACGTCCCCTTCTGCGTCTTTGGATTTAGGCGCTGGCATTGGCATGGGGACAGTGGATAAAAGTTTCTTATTGGCCATCAACGACTTATCCATCTTAGAGGAATTGAAAGCCAAGAACAATGACGTGCTCAAAAAAATCACTGCCAGAATCGTCGTAAATCGCACCATGAACACATTGGTCTGGGTCCCGAACATGGATTCAGCGGATTGGAAGGACTCTGTCAAACCGCCGCCGCGGCCTGCCTGCATTAAGATGGCGATCACCAAAAGCACACAAACAACGACATGAATAACGAGGATAAAACCCATAAATTTAGACTCCTGTTTTTTTAGCACCCTTGACGATAGCGGCAAAAGAAGGCGCTTTCAAGCTTGCCCCTCCCACCAAGGCCCCGTCGATATCAGGCTGGGCCATCAAGGAAACAATATTATCGGGCGTCACACTGCCGCCGTATTGGATACGCACACTATTAGCTATTTGGACATCAAACATTTTCCCCAATAACTGACGGATAAAAACATGCACTTCCTGGGCTTGTTGAGGAGTTGCGGTCTTGCCCGTTCCAATGGCCCAAACGGGCTCGTAAGCCACGATGACACTTTTCATTTCGTCCACTGATAATCCCTTAAGAGATCCTTCGCAGTGGTCTTTAATAACATCAAAGGTCGAATTCGCTTCACGCTGGGCAAGGTTTTCCCCCACGCAGACGATTGGAGTCAGCCCATGTTTTAATACCGCGCGCAGGCGTTTGTTGACTGTTTCATTGGTCTCATGGAAATACAGGCGGCGCTCGGAATGCCCAATGATCACGTAAGTCACACCCAGGTCCTTAAGCATAGGGGCAGATACTTCTCCGGTAAAAGCGCCGGCATCTTCCCAAAATACATTCTGTGCGCCCAAAGCAATGTCATGGTCGATCAGGGCATCGGAAACGTCGGTCAAATCCACAAAAGGCGGGCAGACCACCACATCGACGCCGGTGATGTCCACCAATTCACGTTTTAATTCATCAGCCAGGACCAGCGCCTCATGAGGATTCTTATTTAATTTCCAGTTACCAGCAATGATCGGTTTTCTCATATGATTTGTCATTCCCGCGAAAGCGGGAATCCTTCTAAAATGGATCCCCGATAAAAACATTCGGGGATGACACTAACATTACGTCGGTGTCATTTTTTATCATTAAGTGCCGCGATACCGGGCAATTCTTTGCCTTCCAAAAATTCCAATGACGCCCCGCCGCCGGTCGAAATATGCGTCATTTTATCTTCCAGGCCGAATTTGGCCACTGCAGCCGCGGAATCTCCGCCGCCGATGATCACGGTCACATCCTTTAATGAAGCCAAATAATCCGCGATCGCCCGGGTCCCTTTGGCATAAGCATCACGTTCAAAAACCCCTAAAGGCCCGTTCCATACCACGGTTTTAGCCTTTGACAAGATGGCCTCATAACGTTTAATGGTCTTGGGGCCGATATCCAGGCTTTCCCAACCATCGGGGATCACATCAGAAACCTTACAATCATCGCTGGTAAAACTTTGGGTGATGACGAAATCAGTGGTCAAAGAAAATTCCACCCGTGCCTTTTTGGCTTGTTCCATCAGATCACGGGCCATGTCCACCTTGTCTTTTTCCAACTTGGAATTGCCGACATTGATGCCCTGGGCTTTCAAAAATGTATACGCCATCCCGCCGCCGATGATAATACTATTGGCCTTGGGGATCAGATTCTTGATCAATTCGATCTTATCTGAGACCTTGGCTCCTCCTAATATGATGACCAACGGGCGTTTGGGGTTATTGATCGCATTCCCTAAAAATTGCAATTCCTTTTCTATCAGGAACCCTGCTACCGACGGTAAATAAGCTGTAATCCCCGCTGTTGAGGCATGGGCGCGGTGCGCGGTACCAAAGGCATCGTTCACATAGATATCTGCCAGGGAAGCCAATTCTTTGGCAAAGGCAGGATCATTCTTTTCTTCAGCTTTATGAAAACGCAAATTCTCCAGCAAAACAACACGTTCGGTTGATTTGGCAATCGCTTCTTTGACAGCAGGTCCTATGCAATCATTAAGGAACAATACCTTTTCCTTAAGTAATTCCTGTAAATGTTTGGCTGCAGGTAAAAGTGAGAATTCCTTCTCAAAGCCAGTCCCCTTGGGACGGCCTAAATGGCTCATCAGGATGACCTTGGAAGCCCCATGGTCCAGGACATATTTGATCGTAGGCAAGGCCGCAGTAATACGACGGTCATCCGTGATCTTGTCCCCCTCCAGGGGTACATTGAAATCTACCCGGATAATGACTTTTTTCCCCTTAACATCGATATCCCGCACAGTCATTTTCTGCATAACCGAACTCCTGTCTATTCCTTAATATATATGTAAAAAGAAAGTATTATAACCGAGGATGCTGTTTTGTCAAAGATTCCCTGTTTCTTGCTAGGCTCAACGATTACGTTCAAACCAAGCAATGGTTTTCTTCAATCCGGCTTCAAATGATACTTTAGATTCAAATCCAAATTCTTTACGGGCCCGGGATGTATCCAGCGAACGCCTCGGCTGCCCATCCGGCTTGGTTTTATCCCAGATGATCTTTCCCTTGAATTTAGTCAGTTTGACGATTAATTCTGCCAATTTCACAATCGAGATCTCAAACCCTGCCCCCAAATTCACCGGCTCAGAGCTATTGTATTTTTCAGCCGCCAGAATAATGCCCCGGGCGGCATCATCCACATATAAAAATTCCCGCGTTGCACGGCCGGTCCCCCAGACTGTAATCTGATCATCCCCCCGATCTTTGGCCTCAACACATTTGCGGACCAAGGCCGGGATCACGTGTGAACTCTCAGGGGAAAAATTATCCCCCGGGCCGTAGAGGTTAACTGGCAACAGATAGATGGAGTTAAATCCATACTGCTGACGATAGGCCTGTGATTGTACCAAAAGCATTTTTTTAGCCAAACCATAAGGAGCATTGGTCTCTTCAGGATAGCCGTCCCAAATATTTTCTTCTTTAAATGGCACCGGACAAAATTTAGGATAGGCGCAGATAGTCCCAACGGCGATAAATTTAGGGATGCCCAACTGGCGGGCCTGCTCCATCAATTCAACACCCATCATCAAATTGTCATAAAAAAACTTCCCGGGATTTTCGCGATTAGCCCCAATCCCTCCGACAACAGCGGCCAAATGGATGATCAGATCAGGACGGGCTTGGGTATAAAGCTTGCGGATAGCGGCGGTTTTGCGCAGGTCAAATTGAGCTGAACGGGGAACTGTGATATGCTTGCAACCTTGGGCGTAAAGCTGGGCCACCACGACCCGGCCTAGAAATCCCCCGCCGCCAGTGACCACGACACGTTTGTCTTTCCAAAAGCTCATGGCTTACTTTCCCTTTGATCCGTAAATGCCCCGGCGCACTAATTTCATATCACTGTCAACCATCATACGCACCAATTGTCCAAAATTGACCTTCGGCTTCCATTTAAGGACGCGACGGGCCTTTGAACTATCCCCGAGCAGAAGATCGACTTCGGTCGGACGCAGATACCGTTTATCGATGACTACATATTTCTTCCAGTCAAGCTTGGCATAGTCAAAAGCCGCTGCCAGGAATTCTTTGACCGAATGGGTCTCTCCGGTGGCGATCACAAAATCATCGGGTTTGGGCTGCTGCAATATCAGCCACATAGCTTCGACATAATCCCCGGCAAAACCCCAGTCACGCTTGGCATCTAGATTGCCTAAATATAATTTCTTTTGAAGCCCATGCTTGATGCGTGCCAGCGCCATGGTGATCTTGCGGGTCACAAAGGTCTCCCCGCGGCGGGGAGACTCATGGTTGAATAAAATACCATTGCAGGCGAACATCTTGTACGCCTCGCGGTAGTTGACCGTCATCCAATACGCATAGACCTTCGCGGCTCCATAAGGGCTTCGAGGATAAAACGGGGTAAGCTCATTTTGAGGGGTTTGACAGACCTTGCCAAACATTTCCGACGATGAAGCCTGGTAGAATTTGGTCCTGACCCCGGTGTCCCTGATAGCTTCAAGCAGTCGGGCCGTTCCCAATCCTGTCACTTCCGCGGTGTATTCAGGCACTTCGAAACTCACCTTAACGTGGCTCTGCGCCCCCAAATTGTAGATCTCATCCGGACGGATGTTCTTGATCAAAGAGTTCAACGAACTAGCATCGTTTAAGTCGCCATAAACAAGGTTCAGTTTACGCGCCTTCTCATGGGGGTCTTGATAAAGATGGTCTATGCGTTGGGTATTGAAACTGCTTGAACGGCGGATGATCCCATAAACCGTATATCCTTTTTGGATCAACAATTCGGCTAAATATGAGCCATCCTGACCGGTGATCCCAGTGATCAATGCTTTTTTCATCAATATGCCCCTTTGCCTTTAAAAACCACCGGAATGGTCTGCAACAATATATAGATGTCCAGCCAAAACGACCAGTTCTTAATGTACCAAATGTCCCAATGTAATAATTTTTCAAATGTCAGGTCACTCCGGCCTTTGATCTGCCAAAGGCCCGTGATGCCCGGGCGTATCCCAAGACGTTTTAACTGACGTAAGTCTTCTTTTTCTAACTGATTGATAGGAAACGGCCTGGGACCAACCAAACTCATATCGGCTTTAAGCACATTTAATATCTGCGGCAATTCATCAAGACTGTAACGGCGTAAAAAAGCACCCATTCGGGTGATGCGCGGGTCGTTCTTGATCTTGAATATAGGCCCGTCGACCTCATTTTTTTCTTTCAGCTTTCCCAAAAGATCATCGGCATTGGTGACCATGCTTCTAAACTTGTACATGTTGAACTTTTGACCGTAACGGCCATAACGGCTGGAACGATAAAAAATCGGGCCTGGGCTGTCGCATATGATGAGCAAACACAATACTGCAAAGACCGGCAGCAAAAGTACCAATAAGAGGAAGGATGCGACCAGGTCAAACACGCGTTTGAACCTTAGACTGTAACTGATATCAATATCAGAATATTCCAGGATTGGTATAAAACCGATATTATACCTGATGAAATCGTTGGCCATATATTCATACCCTTGCGGTACCACTCTGACGGCCAAACCTTCTTCCTTGGCTATTTCCAGTATTTTAATAAAAGTCTGATGATCAGGGTAGATCGTGATGAACACCTTTTGGATGAATTCCCGCTGGATGATCTCTTGAAAACTATCCAATTTCCCTAATATGGGCCAATGGCCGCATTTACCGGTCTTGTTATCATCCAGGAAACCTTTGATCTTTACCCCTAATGCCGGCCGTAATTTTATCTCCGCGGCAAGTGAAGTGCCGATCTTCCCGGCACCGATGATCAACGTATTAAAGTTATTATAGCCGCTGGCCACCAGATAATTGACCAGCAATTTCTTTAAAAATCTCCATATGGAACAAAAACCTGTGATCACCACCGCGTTAAGGATCATGACGCTTCGGGGAAAATCCTGTATCCTGAATAAAAAAGCAAGGACAATGATCGACAGGGTTGAAATCACGATAGATTTGACAACTTCCCATATCTCCAGGCTTTCCATTTGTTCCCGACGGGTTTGGTAAAGGCCATGGGTATGATGGAAAAAAAGGATCAATAGTGTCCAGGCTAAAAAAAGTAACTTAAAAGGATTGGACGAGGAAAAAAAGGATTGTAATGAAACACTGAAAGGGACCGTTTGTGGCCTAAAGATCAATACCAGATAAAATGCCAGGACGATACACGCCACATCAATGGCTGAATAAATGATGACAATAAGGATGGGTTGGATCCGTTTTTTCATGTTTTTTTGAACAGGTCTTTGATCACATAAAAGATAAACAAGCTATTGCCGATCAAGTACCGCTTCCATAAACGTTTAGGCTCACACCAAAGGCGAAAAAACCATTCTAATCCGCAACGCTGCATCCATCGGGGAGCCTGGGGTTTGACCCCCGAACAAAAATCAAAAGCGGCCCCTGCTCCGACGATCACAGGAGCGTTCAATAAAGGCCTATGTACCTGCATCCAAAAATCCTGCTTAGGGCTGCCAAGCCCCACCCAAACAATATCCGCTTCAAGGCTATTGATCCGGTCAATGATTTGGGCTTTTTCCTGCCAAATGCCGGGATGAAAGGCAGGCGCATAGGTCCCAACCACCAGCATCCGGGGAAAAACTTCTTCAAGCTTCTGTTTTAATTTCCATAAAGTTGCGTCAGTCCCGCCGTAAAAGAAATGACGCAGGCCAAGGTCCTGCCCGCGATCACACGCCTCTAAAAGTAAATCAGGTCCGTAAGTCCTTTTGATGTCTTTACAGCCGCGGGCCTGGGCCAGCCACACTACAGGCATACCATCAGGAGTGACCATCCCCGCTTTATTGACTGCCTGCAAATATTTTGGATCGCGCTTGGCATCAACCAGGGTCGATACCGGCGCCACACATACATAGGTTTTGTGATCTTGCCTTACCCATTCGAGGATCTGCTTAACGGCTAAGGCAGGATCGACCCGGCTGATATTTACGCCTAATAGGGAAATGGAATTGAGCATAATTCAAGTGGGTTATTATATATCAGAAAATAAAGGTGTGGGATAAATTTTCTTAGAGAACTTCCATCTCTTGGAAGGCATTGATCATAGTCGCCCCGTATTTTTCTAATGTGTACTTCTCTTCAAATCTGCGGCGGTTCGCTTGGCCCATTTTCTCACGTAATTGACCGTCCCCTGCCAAAATAAGGATCTTGTCAGCCAGGGCTTTGGCATCCCCTTTTTCGACGAGCAAAGCATTGGTACCATCCGGGACAATTTCAGGAACAGTCCCCTCGACGGAAGCCACTATAGGCAAGCCTTCTGCCATCGCATGAAGAAGTACAAGCCCAAAAACGTCCCTAAGTGTGGGAAAAATAAAAATATCCGCCTGCCGAAAGATCTTGGTACGTTCAATGGCGTCCTCGACATAACCTAAATAAGAGACCCTTCCCGGAAAACCCGTTTGGAGTGCTCCCAGCTGTTTTTTAACTTCCCCGTCTTCAAGCGGCCCGCCGAAAGTCACGACGATATCTGAACGTTCTTTAAGAATGCGTGACGCCGCCTCAAAAGCCGTATAGACGCCTTTTAACCGGCTCATGTGTGAAAAATATAATACGTTGATCTTCCCAGACATCTTGGGAGATTCTGCCACGATCAATTTTGAGTCTTCCGCACAACCAGGCACCACAAAGAGCCTTGAGGGATCGGCCAAGCCTTCATAATCCTGGCGTACCTTCTCTCCCATGATGATACTGCCGCCCATATGCTTTAGCATCCAGCGCAGGGCTGTTTTCTTAAAACCTGTCAGGGACTGGTCTAGCTCACCGACATATTGTCCCAGGTCATGGAAGACAAGCTTGCTTCCCAAAACGATCGCCGTCGAACAGAATAACAAATCTTTAAGAAAAGGCATACGGTAAAAACTGCTGTTATAAAGGACATACTTGGGCCGCCAAAACACCAAGGTCCCTAGATAAACAGCATAGTATTTAACCATCTTAAAAAGTTTTTCACAGGTCACTTTTTTATGCGTGCCATAGGACCAAAATTGCATATTGAGGAATTTAGTATCGAACGCAGTGGGAAAGGAGGACGTCATTAACATCTTATAGACCATGCTATGGCCGAAATACGGCGGCGGCAGGATGCCGCAAATCAAGATCTTGATCTTTTTAGAAGTTTTTTGCATTTTCTTCCCAATACAATTCCAGGACCCTGGTGAGATTAGTTTTAGCCTTCCATCCCAATTGCTTATACGCCTTATTGCACACTACCGGTGAAAATAAAACCTTCGCAGTGCTCTTTGATATATTCAGTGCTGATATGGAATGCGTCATTTTAATGATCTTCCGGGCCAACTGTTTTAAAATAACTGTTCTTTCATAAGCTATATTATAAATACCCTCTATCTTCTCATGCCTGATCACCGCTTCAAAAGCATCAACAAGGTCTTCAACATACACAAACTGCATCGGGACCTCGCCGCCGTACATAATATCTAACGGCTGGCCAGCCTTCGCTTTTTTAAAAAATACCGGTATCACCGCCTTAGGCGCCTGCCCTGCGCCTACCACGTTCACGGACCTTAATATGACCAAAGGGCCCTTTTTTAAAAAAGCTTGGCAAATTTCTTCTGCCCTAAATTTACTTTGCTCATAAGCGCCAAGCGGGAATACCGGAGAATCTTCGATCAAGCCCAAACCTTCATTCTTGTAAACTTTGGCGGTTGATAAATAAATGAGACGTTTCGCATCAACGCCTTGCAGCAGATGCCTGGTCCCATCTATATTAACAGCCTTATATTTGTCCTCATCTTTGGCGCCGACATTGGTTATATTATACGCGGCCAAATGAACAACAAGGTCAAAAGGATATTTTATAGAAAATGGTTTGGTAATATCCTGTTGAAAATACTGCTTAAACCCAAGGGAAGGCTTCGAGGGGCTTTTAAGGGAAAGACCAAAAACCTGATGACCTTGGGCCATCAGGCGCGAAGATAACCTGCGCCCGATAAAGCCATTGGCGCCTGTGACTAAAATATTCATTTTAATGTGTTTTTTAATTCCAACTGACGCATTAAAACCGTTGCATTATATAAAGAATCAAAGGAGCCTGCATCAGTCCAGGCAGACCTTAAGATAGAATATGTCAAAAGGCCCTGCGAGACATACCAGGAAAGCACATCCGTGATCTCATATTCGCCCCGAGGGCTTTTTTTCAACTGCTTTAAATGTCCGAATACATCAGGCAAAAACATCCATAGACCGGTGTTCACGTAATTGGACTTAGGTTTTTTGGGTTTTTCGACAATACTAACGATCTTCTTGGACTTAAAGGTCACGACCCCATAATGCTCCGGGTCCGGCACTTGAGCGATCAGGATCTTTGCCTTGAATTTTTCTTTTTCCTTTTTGAAATCTTCCACAAAACAGGAAACATCTTCGCTTACCACATTGTCCCCCAGGATCACCATGAATTCTTCATCCCGGACAAAATCCTCAGCCAAGAGCAACGCCGCTCCGGTGCCGCCGTTGCCTTCCTGGATCTCATAACTGAAATGTGCTCCCCATTCTTTTCCTGAACCTAACAACTGAAAAAAATCCCCGATATGCTCTCCTCCGGTAACAATAAGGATCTCCTTGATCCCGGCGTTGATCAGGGTCTCAAGGGGATAATAGATCATCGGTTTTTTATAGACAGGCAAAAGATGTTTATTGGTCACCTTGGTCAGCGGCAAAAGCCTTGAACCTGTCCCACCTGCCAACAATACGCCACGCATCCTCTATCCTTTCGTTGCGCCCCAAAAACCTTTACTGTAACGGGGGTCAAGGCCTTCTTTAAGCGGTCTCCACCAATTTTCATTTTGAAGATACCAATCCACGGTCCTTTTTAATCCGGCATCCAAGCCCATTTGAGGGGCCCACCCTAATCGATGTAATTTGGCAGAGTCCAAACTATAGCGCATATCATGCCCTGGACGGTCCTGGACAAATTTGATCGAACGTTCATCCTTGCCCATTAGCTTCAGGAGTTTACGGGTGAGCTCAATATTTTCACATTCCTGGCTGCCTCCCACATTATACACTTCCCCGTTAACGCCGCGGTCTGCCAAAAGCTTGATGGCACGGCAATGGTCATCAACATATAACCAATCACGCACCTGACGGCCCTGGCCAAAAAGCGGGACCTGTGCCCCATCGACAAGATTGGTGATAAACAAAGGAATGACCTTTTCCGGATAAGCATAGGGGCCGTAATTGTTTGAAGCTCTAGTGATCACGACTGGCAGTTGATATGTTTCGAAAAAACTATAGGCCAAACGCTCTCCGCCCAATTTTGAAGCTGAATAAGGGTTACGGGGTTTTAATTCGGAGGTTTCTTTGAAGCTTCCTTCCAAAATATGCCCGTAGACCTCATCTGTGGATATTTGGATAAAACGTTTCAAGCCGGATTGCTTACGCGCCTCTTCCAAAAGCGTATAAACGCCAAAAATGTCCGTCTTGATAAAAGACTGCGGGTCATCGATCGAACGGTCTACCGCAGATTCAGCAGCAAAATTGACGACCACTTCCACCCCCTGCATGGCCGACTGCACTATCTTGGCATCACAAATATCGCCTTTGATAAATTCAAAATCAGCACGGCCTTCAAAATCCTTTAAATTCTCCAAATTCCCTGAATAGGTCAATTTATCAAGGACGCGCACGCGAATATTTTCACCCGTGCTGTAAAGATGCCTGACAAAATTACTCCCAATAAAACCGGCGGCTCCGGTGACAAGATACAAGGTGTCTTTGGTCATAGATCAAACTTTCTTTCTTAAGTTCTCCATTTTAAGCCCATCACGAAAAGCCATTGTTATGCCAAACAACGACCAAAAAAGAATCGCGTTATACGGAAATTCCAGGATCACGAAAAAATTCGACAACTCCAACCAATACAGCAAGGCCCCGACTAATAAGCCCCCTTCGATAGAACACATTCTATAAAAATCCATGATCAACTTGATCAACATATATAAAAAGACCCCTATCAATAAAACACCCAAGATCCCCGAGCGATAAATGATATGAAAAAAAGAATTGTGCGGAGCGATCCAGCCATCCCTGCCCCATTCCCCTGATGCCCAATTCAATACTTCCAATGTTCTTGAACGTTGGGGATGCCCAAGACTAAATCCCCACCATGCTTTATTTTCAATAAGTTCACGGGCCATGTCCCGCCAAACAAATAAACGAAAAACAATATTGTTTTCATCCAAATCCAGAGGCCGGCTTTCTTTGACCTTATCATTGACAATATTATGTAAAATTCCATTTCCATTAAGTTCTTTATTAGCCACAAATATATCCTTGAACCTTTTGTGATTATAAAGATGCGTCTCCAGTTTTACAGGCACAAAAGCCTTTTGTTTTGCCTGGTACCGCTCGTCGAAGAAATTAAAGGTTTTGATCATTGTTCTTATGGATGATACTGAAGAAACTGTATTGTGTTCCGCAAAAAATAAACACCCTAATATAAAAAAAACAAAACCTATAAGTAAAATGCGCATTCGAATAATTTCCCGGCGTTTAACCAATAAAAACACAAAATAAATTACCATAAAAAGAACCGCCCCAAACACGCTTACAAAATGGGCCCGTGGACCTTCATAAAGATATTCTTTTCCTAATAATAAGATGCCCGCCAAAAAACCACACCCGAGCCAGCGCAATTTAACAGAACTCGTATTCAACACAGCAATGACAAATAATGTTGCGTATGTCCACCAGTACCAAACCACCATGATCTTCAAGAAGAGGATAGTAGCGGAGAGATAAGCCAGCGGCATTAAATCCTTGAAATGGATCCTGGCTTTTTGATAAAAACAATACGTAAAGACCGCGAAAATTGGATAATAAAAGAGTGCCGCATTACGAAAAGTCAAATTGCCATCGTTATGATAATCGATCAATATCTTGACCGAAAGCCAAGCAAAATAGAAACACAGTAAAAAGATCGTTCGTCGGGAAAAGAATCGGTCTTTTATAACTACGCTTATGAATATCAAGAGACATACAAATAAAATGATCTCGCTGACAAAGATAGGGACCGAAACAAATTTCAATGTAAGATGGAGTTGGGCAAAATAAGAATAGAAAACTGAGGCTATGACGCAATAGCAAATAATCAGCCCCAGGCCGAAACGGCTTAACCAAATATCCCAATTGTTACTACGCATTTTACCTCATTCTGCCGTTGAAGGAAATTGCTTGGCTACGATCTGGTTAGCACGGAACAATGACCTGAAAGTCCCGCAATCTGTCCATTGCCCTTTGAGGATGTCATAGTATAACTGGCCTTCCTTCAAATACATATTATTAACATCCGTGATCTCGAGCTACCCCCGTTGGGATAATTTAAGCCCCCTGATAAACTCAAAAACCTTGGCATCATACATATAGATGCCGGTGACAATATGGTCTGACTTAGGACGCTTGGGTTTTTCTTCAATTGAAATGATCTTCCCGTTACTCAACTCGGCCACACCAAAACGTTGGGGATCAGGGACTTTTTTGATCAAAACCCTTCCCCCTGATGGTTGCCGCCTGAATTTTTCTACCATCGTCTTCAGGGATGCATCCGTCACATTGTCCCCTAACATGACAACAAATTTACCTCCATCAACAAAATTCTCCGCTAAACGCAAGGCATCCGCAATGCCCCGTTCTCCTTTTTGATAGGCATAGCGCAGGTCCTTTAGGCCGAACTCTTCACCATTGCCCAAAAGGCGCAGAAAATCTCCGGCACTGTTGCCTCCTGTGACGATAAGGACTTCTTTGATTCCCGCATCTACCAAAGACTGTAAAGGATAAAAGATCATCGGTTTATTATAAACAGGCAAAAGATGCTTGTTAGTGATACGCGTTAACGGCTCCAGCCTTTTGCCTAAACCGCCCGCTAAAATAACACCTTTCATAGTCGACCTTTCCTTTTAGTCCTTGTTCCAATCATACCCAACCTGAGGGTCAAATGCATCCACCCGATATTCATCCGGGTCCTTATGGTTATACGCCCTGGTAATCACATTAATGATCATGCATTCCGTCTTGCTGACACATTTAAAGCCATGATATACGCCTATAGGGATATGAATCAATTTGGGTTCTTCAAGGCTGATATAAAATTCATTAGTCTCTTTAAAAGTGGGTGAATCCGGCCGGGCATCGTATAAGGCGACCTTGGCCCTGCCGGCGACACAGACAAAATTGTCCGACTGCTTCATATGATGATGCCATGCTTTGATCACACCCGGATGCGCTGTTGTAAAATAAACCTGGCCAAAAACCTCGAACATGGGATCATCACAGCGAAGCATCTCCATCAATTTACCGCGGTCATCAGGGATGATCTTTAACGGTTTGACTTGAACGTCATGGATCATAATTATCCTTTCCTTAAGATTTTCTTTTCCAGTATTCTTTTAAGCCATTGAGGCATGATAACAGCAAGTAGCGATACAGCCAACGTTTTCATATTCCAAGGAAGCAATTTCAACGACATCCTGCATTCAGACCAGAACCCCGAAAGATCGTTCTTTATATACGCGCAGTAAGAAAAACGTAAATGATAATTTGAAAAAGCCCGCTGTTTTAAATACCCCTGTGACGGATGGCCATCAAAGAATTTCTCCAAAACATAGGCTTCTTCCGGTCGGGCCAAGTCTAACCGGTTAAAAGTATAGTTATCGGTCACGCGATATTTTGTTAATGGTTCACGTAAATATCCGGCTTGTGCTACCTCGGACAAGCGTAACCACATATCCCAATCAGCGGGTGTAAATATCTTTTCATCGAAAAAGCCTGCCTTTTGCAAAACAGATCTTTTCACGAGCACCGTTGAATTACAAATAAAATTCCCCAAGATCAGATGGGAAGCGATCCAGCCTTCACGGCTCTTTGGATGATCATAAAGGCCGACGGTCTTATCAGCCTCATCAATGAAATAGACTGCCGTATAAACGAAGCCGAACCCCGGGTTCCTTTCCAAATGATCGACGCAGCGTTGGACCTTGTCGGTGCAATAAAGGTCATCACAATCAAGAAATGCCACATATTCACCCCTGGCTCTTCGGATCCCTTCATTACGGGCAGAACAAGCACCTCCATTGGCCTTTAAGATATAATTGATGCGCCTGCCATATCCAGCCAGAAGAGCAGCTGTCCCATCCGTTGAACCGTCATCAACCACGATGATCTCAATATCAGGATATGTCTGTGCCAAAACACTTTCGATGGTCCGACGGGTATATTCCGCTTTATTGAAAGCCGGAACGATGACGCTGACTTTGCTCATCTGTCCTTGTTCAATCGTATATATTCCTCCAAAGACCTCTCCCAATGAGGCATTAGGTTTAATCCAATCAGGTCCAATTTATAATTGCGCATCATTTCAGAGCGTGCCCTGGGTGCTGGCAGAGGAAATTGAGCTGAATTAATGGCCGTCACAGTGACTTTATCTTTAAGGCCCATGAATTCCACGATCTTGACAGCTATATCATAACGGGACCCTGATCCCTTATTGGTCATATGGTAAATTCCAAAACGCCCGGTCTTGACCAATTCGACGAGGTTTTTGGCAAAATCTTTTGTAAAGGTAGGACTCCCGAATTTATCTGCGACCACTTTAAGCTCTGTCTTCCCCTCTTTTATTTGCTGCACGATCTTATAAACAAATTTCTTATCGATCTCCCATCCGCCCACCATCCAGCCGGCCCGCACAATAAAATACTCGCTTAGCAGGTTTCGGACAATGATCTCCCCTTGCAGTTTGCTGACACCGTAAACATTGGCCGGGTTTGGTATATCGAACTCAGTATACGGCTCTTGCTTGTCCCCGAAAAAAACACCGGCGGTACTGATATAAAGAAGTTTAACGCGCAGTTGCTGGCAAACCAGGGCGATATTCTCTGTGCCGATCGTGTTGACCTTAAAGGCATGGTCAGGGTCTTTTTCAGAACGATCAACATCCGTTTCCGCGGCCAGATGGAAAATATAATCCGGCTTTACACGTTGGACCATGTTGAACACTGCTTCTTTATCAGTAATATCGAGCTTTTCGATATCCGGCAGCCGCTGATTGATATCGAAACCCAATACCTCAAATCCATTTTTCTTTAATTGCGGCACCACATCCGCCGCCAGCATCCCGGCAGCCCCTGTTAAAAGTATTTTCATCAATCACCCCTGTTTTTCTTGGGCATCGACCTGCTGCCCGCTTACAAAATCATTATACCTGCTATGCTTGAAAAAATGGCCTATCCATATCTGATAATACCAGTTCTCGATGAATTTCTTCCCATAAAGATAATACGGAATGCCTAACTTGATATCTTGATGGGCTTGGTTGAACTCGTTGATCGCCAATCTTTGTCCAGTGCAATCGTTATAAAGTTCCAGTTCATTACCCATGGTATCGTCAAAATAACAAAAAACCCGGGGTAAATAATATTTATCCCCGGCTTCAAGCATTTTTAACGCTTCCACCGTCGATGAATAAAAATCAAAATCATAGAGGACAGCTCCTATGGGAGCAGGATCATATTTTTTAAAGAATTCTTTTGAAGTGTCCTTGACGTTCCCCAGGATAAGCTTGGATTTCTTTAACTGGCTTTTGAGTAAGGGCACATCCATTTTAAAAAAACCTTTTTCCCAATGATAAGGAAGGTCCCTATAATCCAGGGGATCCGGCAAGCCTTCTCCGGTGTCAAAACCATAAATATCAATTTCCACTCCCAGTAATTTCGTAATTTCATTGGCGTGATATTCAAGATTAAGCAGTCCCTTACCCTTAAATACGCCGAATTCGATGACACTTATTTTTTTAAGCTTTAACTTTTTTGCTAAAAAGGCCGCATTATAAACACAATAACCATAATAGGGACGATCGATGGTGCCCATCCTTAACCGCCATTCATAGCTGCCTATCTGGAATTTCTTAATAAGTTTCTTGCCTAAAACCCGCCGTAATGGCCAAGAATTTAGGACCAATTTATCCAGCAAAACTTCGATCATTGACATATAAAGCTCCTATTGGCGTTGGGCAACAAGTCTTGGATGGTCAGTTGGGAATAACGGCTCATTATTGTGGCCTTTATGCATAATTAAAAGATTGTGATAGAAATGCATGGATACGATATTTTTATCATAATAAGTAGGAACATAATCCGGCAATACATATTCTTGATAATTCAACCCATCGGTCAATTTCTTGAAGAAAGCCATTGAAGACATTGGGTCATCCAGATTTTCACTGTTGCCTCCCAGACTTGGCCAATAAAATTCCTGAGTATCTTCGATGGCGTATATCCCGCCATCGTTCATCAATGGGAACAGGGTCCTAAACGACTTAAGTATATGGCTGACAATGTGGCTGCCATCGTCAATAATAATATCAAAAGGACCAGCCTCATCAGCCACTTTCCTTAAGAAAACCTCGTCGTCCTGACTGCCTTGATAAATCTTTATCCGTTTTTCCTGCAAGGGGCTTTTATCATAGATATCAATGGAATAGATCAAGCTTTGGGGGAAATACCTCTTCCACATCCTGAGCGATGCCCCGCCATAATGCGGGTCTTTATAGCCGCCAACTCCGATCTCCAGGATCTTTAATTTTTTATTCCTTAATTTATGGAAATGTTCATGGTAATGAGAAGTATAATAATGGCCACCCCACTTGTCCGAGCCGTAGATCAAAGCAAGCTTGTTAAGGTCCCAGGGGAATATATTGGCGAGGATGATCCTTAAAGCGCGGCGTTGTTCAACCCCTAAATACTTTCTGACTAACTTCATTATTGGATCTGACAATTTCATTACCTATACTCCTTTTTAGGCCTTATTGAACCTTCGTTGAGCGCTTCTCTTAATGAAGGCAATGGTTAAATATAATACGCTCAATTTATCGTATTTTAAGGTCTCCCTCCAAACTGCCGGGAAACACTTCCACCAAATAGCGGGTGCCGGTTTCCTGTAACGTCCCCAAATAACGCCCAAATTGACTTTAAAGCGTAACTGTTCCCAAAAGTTCAATGGCGTTTGACGGGCCTGTGTGTACAACAGGGTCATGATCTCCTTTAATGTCAATTCTATGCCGTAAAGATTCCCAGTAGTTTTAGCATGCCTCCTGAAATAATTCAACGGTGTCGTCAGATAATAAAGGTCACAATGTTCTGTCATCCTAAACCAAAAATCCCAATCCGCGCAGGTCTTAAAACGATGCGACATCCCTTGGACCAAGTCATAATATTTACGCCTGAAGAGTACAGCGCTGAAATTAGGGATGATGCACGAGAACAAAAAGAAACGTTGGGCTTGGGCCCCTTGGATCAAGGTATCTTTTGAACAAAATTCCTTGAATGCCCTGTCCCTGTAATTAAAATCCTCATCAAATATTTTCCCTTGGCCGTCAACCATGTAACTGCGGCAAAAAGCGGCCCCGGTCTCTTCATGGCCTGCCATCGCCTGGTGCAATAGTTCGATCTCTTGAGGGGCGCTGTAATCATCTGCTTCGGCAAAAATAAAGAATTCGCCCCTGGACATTGTCACGCCCATATTCGAGGTATTGATATTCCCGATATTCTCCTGCATTTCCACGATCTTGATATTGGCCTTAGTCCTGTACTTGGCAAGGACTTCCCTGCTATTATCCGTAGAACAATTATCTATGACAATGATCTCAAGGTTAGGATACGTCTGCTCCAAAAGGCTTTGCATGCGCTGGTCCAAAAACGCCGCGTGATTGTAATTGGTGACAATGACACTGATCAGGTCTGGCGCATCAGGCATGTATATTTTCCGTTTGTGATCTCAAATCCTCGATGGTTTTTATAATGCCTTCTTCCAAAGTGAGCGCCGGCTGCCATTGGGTCAACCTGATCAAACGCGCAATATCAAAATAACTTTTAGGCTGTTCAGGCTCATTGGCAGGCAAAGGCCTGGCACCGAACTTCAACCTGTCCATACCGCCGCCCAGATTTTTCCAAAACATGCTGACATAATCTTTCATCAAAACGACCTTGCCGCTGCCCAAATTGATAATGCCAGATTCATCAACATAAGAGATCCGTTTTAAGCCTTCGACAACGTCGATCATATGGATGAAGTCTCTATAATGCTCACAAGGGGTCAAGCTGACGTCTGTCCCTTTAATATAGGACGCAAATAGATCATTGATCAGGGACCCTTGCCGCTGGCCTGCCCCAAAAGCCCAGGGGATCCGCACACAAATGAATGTTTCCCCATAAATTTTGGCGGCTTGTAAACCGAATCGCTCAACTTCACTCTTTGCTTTGGCATAATTCGTTAATCTAGGGCCAGGTTCCATACCCTCAGAAAGAATCCCGACGCGGCCGCCATACTGGCTGATCGATCCGGTCAATAAGAATTTTTTCACCCCCAGCTTAAATAAGGTCTCAATTAAGTTTTTCCCGCTCGCAACACCTTCCGTCAAATGGACATCAAGCTCCGGACGTGATACGTCGCCCCAGCCCAGGTGGATAAAAATATCCGGCAGCCCTAAATGCGCCGCTTTATCCTTAATATCCTCCGGGCTCAAAAAATCCAATTCCACCGGTGATGCTGGGGTTGAATGACCGCTGGCACCTTTGGGCTTGGGAGTAAAACAGATCAGGTCAACACCCGCCTCTCTCAATGCCTTGGCCAATGGCCTGCCGATGAAACCCCGTGACCCTGTTAACCAGATTTTTGAGGCTTGGACCATCCGTTTCCTTTATTTCTTACGAAGTTCTTCGGTTAATTCAATGTAATTCCCGTCGGGGTCAAGACAAAAAACGACCTTGGCTCCCCCGTCAGGTGCAATTTGGGGAGAAGAAATGAATTTGACCCCTTGGCCCAAGAGACGGTGATATTCCTGATCCAAGTTCTCGATGGTCAAGGCGAAATGGGTGATCGCCCTCTCATGAATGGCACAGGGGGCTCTTTGCGGGGATGTGGGTGAGTAATAATAGAGAAGCTCCACACCACCCCCTCCCGGAGGAGGCATTAATTTGGCCGTTTTTAAGCGGACATTTTTCAATCCCAAAATAGCGTCAATATAAGGGCCTTCTTCTTCCATTTCCTTTCTTATTTTAAAACCTAATAAATCCTTGTAAAAATGCAGGCTTTTTTCTAAATTGCTCACCACCACCCCCACATGCCTTAATTGTGTGATCATGCGGCGCCGCCCTTTCCGCTGACAAAATCCTTCTGTAGATCAAGGTCTGAAATGACACGATCGTAATCCATCTGCAGCTGGTCATGATGGGGACGGCACCAATACCCCTCAAAAGACCGCTGAACAACGATAGGACTCTTCATCTTTGTTTGGGAGTACAAGGCATTTAATAGACTTTGCCAGGGAGCATTGATACTTTTAAGATCGTCAATGATGATCACCTGTTTGGTCTTTTGGACATTGGCAACGATCTCATCCCATGGGATGGGCATGGCCGCGTTAATGGAAAAAACTGAGGCCTGCACGTCCTTTTGGACCATCCGCCGATGGATCTCCAGGCCGTGAGGCAGGGACAAATTAAAACAGACGATGGTAACGTCCCCTCCCTTGGTATATTGAAAGATCGAGCGCTCCTCATTCATATGGACACATGGCACATCAATGATCTCTGTTTTGAACAATCGCTGGCTGATCCCGATGATCCTAAAACCAGGCGCGATCAAATATTTGTTGATGATCTCCTGGGCGTCGATCTTATTGGTGACGGTGTAGCCGGGAATACGGGCAATGGAACAAAAATCAGCTAAATTATTCAACGCGGACTGGGGCCCTTCATAGCCGCTGTCCACGATCACCGGCATGATGGTAAATGAGGCCTTGGGGGTTGTTCGCCGGATTATATTATAAGTATTGACCAATTGGTCAATGCCCAGCAATAAAAAATCCTGCTGTTTCATAAAAAATATAGCGGGTACACCGTTCATCATGGAGCCAAAGCCGATACCGCATAAAGTATTCTCGCAGTTAGGCGTATTGATGATGCGTCCGCCAGGCTTGACCTTGAGCCCCCGCGTAAAACCGGAAATGCATGAGCCCGCTGAGATATTCTGCCCGAAAAGAAGGATATGCTCCGGCTCCAATATTTTTTTCTTGAGGATATCATTTATAAATTCAACGTATTTCATGCCAATTCCTTTTTAAGAAGGGCCAGGGTGTTCCCGGCCAGCTTCCTGATAGTCTCTTCACCGAAATATTTCTCCAGCACAAACAAGGGGTCTTCGCTAGAGCGCGCCAGGTAAGGGTCTTCCTGCTCATTGACTGAAGGTGAGGGGCCGGCATGGTAATTGATAAATTTGCCTTCAGGAAATTCATCTGTTTTCTGACGCCACCATCCCAAGGTTGTCAGCGGCACCTCAATGCACACCGGTGTTTTTTCATTCAAAGCTTGGGCCTTTAAGGCCGTTAGCTTTTCAATATACTCATAGGTATCATTGGAAGACAGTTGCTCAAAGGGTATCCCAAGGGCCCCGACCAATTTGCCGATATCAATGGGGCAACGACGTTCCTCAATCTTTGTCCCCAGCGACCATTGATTATTCTCAACAATGATGAGGATGGGAAGACCATTGCTTTTCTCAAAGACCATACTTTCGTAAAAAGTCCCTTCTTCCATAGCCCCGTCCCCTGTGACAACCATGACAATGCCCTCATCTTTTTTAATGCTCTTGGCCATGGCAAATCCGGCAGCTACCGACAGATTGTTCCCTAAAATGCTCGATGAATAAACAATACCTTGCCCTTCATTGATGAGATTCATTGAACCTAACTGGCCGCCTGCCAGGCCCTCTTCTTTCAATAAATATTCATCGATCTCGGACTTTAACGAATGCACCTTGGCCAAATTGTAATGGATGTTACGGTGGTTGAGGACGAGCTGGTCATGCGGCCCCATGACTGTACTTATGGCAATGGCGATCGCTTCATGACCCAAGGCCAAATGGATCGGGACCTTGAAAGCTCCTTTTTTATACATCTCATTGATGATGAGCTGGGCCATCCTTAGCCGCAGGAATTTATGCAAGACTTCTTTTTTGAATTCCATGGTCATAAACTTTTTAATCCCTCTTGAAGACCAAAAGCAGGCTTCCACCCAAGCATTTTCCTTGCTTTTGTATTAGTGATGTTACGCAAATTATAATTATCCGGTGAGGTTTCTACCACCTTCGGGTCCTTGCCTAAGATTTTCTTTGAAGTTTCAATAATATCACCGAGGGTTATAAGCTTTTCTCCTTGCAGGTCGATGATATTAAATCCCTGCAGACCTAAGGAAGCCACAATACCTGATACAATATCTTCGACGTGAATAAAGCATCTTCCTGTTTTTAATGACCCCACCTTGACCTCCTGCTGGGTCTTAACGGCATTAAAAACAGACTCAATGGCTGACCAGTTCTTTTCACGGGGCCCGTAGATGATCCCGAAGCGCAAAATAGTAGTTGGACAAAAACCATATTGATATTTTTGTTTCAAATTCACTTCACTGACCAACTTCGAAAAAGCATACTCTGAACTCAATGCATGCCCATCTAAAGGGGTGTCTTCATTCTTAATAAGTGACGTGTCCTTCCATTCACCGTAAACCCACTCGCTGGAAGCAAAAATAAATTGCTTAACCTTACGGGCCTCGGCCGCATCAATAAGGTTTAATGTGGCCATCACATTAGCCTCAAAGCAAGCATAGCCTTTATTCTGACAATCCGGAGTACGGGTCAAGCCCGCCAGATGGATAATGGCATCGACCCCCTCGGGGATAAGTTCACCTATGTTCCGGGACTTGATATCCGCGCTCTTCACGGATGAGCCCGGTGACGTTACGATATCAACGGCCGTGACTTCGATACTTTTTTCCTTCAGCCGTGCGACAAGCCTTTTACCGACAAATCCTTCGGCTCCGGTCACAAAAACCTTCATCTTATTGGCCTTTCTTTATCACAATCACTGACATAGATGATCTTGCTTCCTTGAGGCTCAAAATTAAAAGGAGTTTCTTTAAGATCAGCAAGTGCTTTACGTACCCCGGCCTGCTTGTCTTCTTCACAATAAAAAAGCAGGAAACCTCCCCCTCCGGCCCCTAAAAGCTTTCCGCCCACGGCACCAGCTTTCAATGCTTTGGAGTAATACTGATCGATCTCATTGTTGGTCACCCCGCTGGCAAGTTTTTTCTTAAGCTCCCAACCCTCATGCAGGATCTCCCCGAAACCATATAAGTCATTAGCCTGGAGTTTCTTTAAAAGCTTACGCGAAAGTGCTACCATCTCATCTAGATATCCCAAATTCCTGGGTGTATTTTGTCCCTGCTCTTTAAGGATCGAAGATGATATCCGAGTGGTCCCTGTGTAAAACAACAGGAGCTTCTCATTCAATGCTTTTTTAGATTCCGACGGAAAAATGACCGGGTCCACAAATACGCTTTCATCGCTGTTAAATTGAATATGCTGAAAACCCCCGTAAGCCGCGATGTACTGGTCCTGTTTTCCGATAGGGTTCTTTAGGATATTCAGTTCGATATCACAGGCTTCACGGGCCAGGCGATCACCGGAGACATGCCGTCCCTGATAGGCATAAAGCGCATTGAGGACACCGACAGCCAAACTGCTTGAAGAACCCAGCCCTATCCCCGCGGACCCCAAAGGAATATCCCCCATATAAACCACTTCGATGCCCTTAGTGATACCAACGAGCTTCAACGCTTCACGGATAATATTATGTTCAACTTCATCGAGTGATTTAACATTTTCCGTTTTCGAATAGCTGACACGGATCAGGTCATCGAATTTCTGGTTGACCGTGATGTAGATATATTTATTAATCGCCGTGGACACAACAGCCCCCTGGCGGTTTTTATAATAATCCGGGATGTCCGAACCGCCTCCTGAAAAACTCATCCGCAATGGTGTCCTTGAAATGATCATAGATGACCTATCCCTTCCTCAATACCAATTTTTGGGCTCCAACCCAAAGCTTTTGATGTCTTGGACATATCCGCCCAAAAATCAACCACTGGCTTTTGTTTTACTTCCTGCAATTTCTTTGCAAATAACGGTGGCCTGCCTAAAGCCTTCTCAAGATATTCACAGACCTGCCAAACCGGTGTTGATCTGCCTGAACCAAGATTATAAATCCCGCTGGATATATTCTGATGCACGAACAAATTCAACGCTTGGGCAATATCATCCACATGGACAAAATCATTGGCATTATACGGCATCTTAATCTTCGGCTGTTCATTTTTCTTTAGCGCATCCTTGATCATGGGGATGAGCGCGCCACCCCGCTGCCCTGGACCATAGGCATAAAATATCCTGGCCCAATTAAAAGTTATCCCATATTTTACTGCAAGCAGAGAACCGAGATCGTACAGCGAATGCTTAGCCCAGGAAAAATATGAATCTGTTGTGACCAGGTCCTCTTCGCGGCATACGCCTGACGACTTGCCGTACTCCCAGCAAGATCCCGTCGCAATGATCTTGGAACACCCGCATTCTTCCACCAGATGATGCCACAGGGCTGATGCATGGTCCAAATTCCGCCGGGAAGTAATATATCCGTAATCAGGGATCCCTTCCCAAGCCAAATGCACACATACATCAGGCCGGATGATCTTTAAATTATCATATAACTGCCCTGACCCATTAAGATCAGCCACCATCACTGAAACATTCTTAGGGAAGCCTATCACCGGCTTGCGGCAAATCACATAGATATCATCCTTGGCACCCAACTGCTTAAACAATCGTTGCCCAATAAAACCTGTGATGCCGGTAATAAGGACCTTCATAGGGCCCCTTCATGTGCCAGAAATTCTTTTAATAATGGCGCTGCCTTATCTTTATCCGAAATGACCGGGTCTTTCACCGGCCAGGGAATGGCTAATACCGGGTCATTCCAACGCACGGTCCTCGCATTTTTAGGTTCATAAAATGTGTCCATTTTGTACAGCAATGAACAATTATCGGTCATGGTGCACATACCCATGGCGATCCCTTTAGGCGCGTACAAAAGTTCGGGCTGTTCCATGCAAATAGTGGCACTTTCCCAAGAGCCAAATGTTTTTGATCCCGCCCTTAGATCCAACAAAACCATGAAGATACTCCCTTGCCCAGCCCTGACCAATTTTGTTTCCGCTTGCGGCGGAAGCTGAAAATGAAGGCCGCGGATAGTCCCTTTTTTCGCCGAGAATGAATGGCTTTCCTGGACCCATTGCGTCACAAGCCCACGTTTCATCATTTCAGCCTGATCATAGGTCCTGGTAAAAAATCCACGTTCATCACGATGCACCTCCAAGACGATCCGAAATGCTCCATCTATTTTTAGAGGCACTATTTCCATCACACTATACCCTCACTAATGGCGCGATCAAACGCGGTTCTTTAGGAAATGGCATGATGAATTGCCCTGTAAACCCGTGTTGCGTGCATTCATCCATGATCTCCTGTCCAAAATTCCAGGCCAACACAAAGATCACATCCGGTTTTAAGGCCATGCCCTGTTCAAAAGAAACGATAGGCACATCACCTGCCGGTGTCATAAGTCCCTGCTTTAAAGGATTATTATCTATGATCGCCTCTAAGAAATTCTTCCCTATCCCGCAAAAATTAATATAGGTAGAACTTCGGGCTGAAGAACCAAAACCAATGATCACCTTTTCCTTTAAACTGCTCAATAAACCCAAGGTCTTGTCCCGATGGATATTGGCGTCTTTGGCAAAATTCTCCCAAACCGCCCGATCATTGACGCCTGATCTCTTCTCTTTTTCAAGAACATCAAGATAGCCGGGTTCCGGGGCGCGCTTGGACTTAGAAAAATAAAGTACCAGTGATCCTCCGCTGATCGGACTTATGTCAACAGCAAAAGGATAAAACCCATGATCCTTTAATAACCATCCCAACGAATGGGCGGTAAAATAACATAAATGCTCATGATAGATCGAATCGTAGTGAAGTTCCTCAGCAATGATAGTGCCGCTATGAAATTCAATGACCCCCACTCCATCATCACCAAGCGCCTGGGCGATGGCCTCGATCACATCATGAAGTTGGCTAACGTGAGGAATTATATTACGCGCGATAATAATTTTCGGTTTGCCGTATTGCCCGACCAAACGTTTGGCTGTTGCGACATTCCAATACGCGCATTCTGTCCTCACTCCATCTTGAGAGGCCATGGCGGCAATATTCTTCGCGGGTTCAACCCCGACCACGGATATCCCCTTGGCCATGAACTGCTTTAATATCGTGCCGTCGTTAGATGCTATTTCAAAGATAAGTTCTTTGGCTTTAAGCCCTGCGCGTTGGACTACCCGGTCGGTAAAAATTTCAGCATATTCACGAGCGCCCTTGGCGGTTTTGGTCACCCAAACATAATGATCAAAAAGGACTTCCTTACTGACTGTTTCCTTAAGTTGAAAAAGAGCACAGTTTGAGCAAAATGCCGTCGAAAGAGGGACCTTGTTTATTTTTTCATTGCCAGGATGAACCAAGGCGTTGGCCAACGGTTGTTCCCCTAAATGCAGGATATCAACCAGGCCTTCCTGGCCGCAGGCCCGGCAATTTGTAATAGTTTCAAACAATACGCAGTTCTCCATTGATCTTATGGGCCTCCTGAAGTGCCTTGATCTGTTTTAAACGTACACACCTGGCCCCTCGAAAATCCTCTTCCTTAAAATTGGTCCTCTTAAAAAAATCCACCAATTCCTTTCCGCCGCGGTCCAAGTCCCATTCCGGTTTGAAATAATCCTTAAGTACCGATAAAATTTTCTTAAATCCTACCCGATAAGTCCGGGAATCATTACCATGCTCGCCGGTGAACACCAAAGAACTTCCTGACACAGCTCGTTGGGCCGCTTGGGCCAAATCCCTGACCGTAAAATTGCCGTTTGGTAATCCCACATTAAAGGCCTGCCCTGAAACAAGTTCCAAGGGCGCCTCGAGCCCGGCGATATACGCGTTTGACACATCCTTCACATGGACCACCGGCCGCCAAGGGGTGCCGTCACTTTTGATCTCTATTTTGCCCGTCGTATACGCGCAAGCGACCAGATTATTATAAACAATATCACAGCGCAAGCGCGGGCTGGCCCCAAATACAGTCGAAGGCCGAAATGCGATCACATGAAAATCCTTGTCCGCGATCTTGGCCAAGGCACACTCTGCTTCCCATTTGGTACGGGCATAGGCCGTCAAAGGATGTTTTTCGCTATTATCTTCCTCGAGCTCAGCATCTAATTTTGAAATACCGTACATACTCTGTGACGAGGAATAAATGAACCTCTTGGCCCCTGCTTTCTTGGCGGCAACTGCCGCGCTGATCGTCCCGCCAAAATTGATCTCTTCCGTCAAGCCCGGGGCCAGTTCGCCCAGCGGATCATTGGAAAGGGCCGCCAGATGGATGACCGCATCAATACCCTTCATGTCACCTTCGTTGATATCACGGATATCTTTAGTAATCTGCTTGATCTTAGGGTCATAGGTGTGCATCAGGCAATTCGCGTAATAACCGATATCGTAACCCACCACTTCGTATTTTTTTTCCAAGAGCATATCTGTTAAAACACTGCCGATATACCCTTGATTGCCTGTGACAAGCACCTTCATAGTATTATTTTCCCTTTTGTAGCGCGATCTCATCGACGATCGACAGGAGCCATGCCTGATGCGCTCCTTCAACGGTGTTATAGTGTGAATTATTGACCCAAAGATTGATATTCCCTAGTTTTTTCAAACTGTTGTCATCATGAAAGCCTGTCAAGGTGACGACCACAAGCGCCATGGCTTTTGCTTTTTGGGCAGCATTGATCATATTGGGAGATTGGCCGCTGCTGCTGATCAAAATAACAAGGTCCTTACTATCAGCGTAAGACTCTAAAGCCTTCTCAACCCAATGCTCATACCCATAATCATTGGCAAAACAGGTGATGAGGTCCGCTTCATTGAAATTAATGGACCTGATCCCCGCGGCCTTGGTCAGATCAACAGCCACATGGCTTGCGATAGCAGCGCTTCCCCCGTTACCTGCAATGATGACCTTTCCCCCGCGCTTCGAGGCCCCGATGATCAAATCTTTTATTTTATCCAGGGATTGGTGGTCAACCGCATTGATATGATCCGCCAATTCCTTCAACCGAACGCCATAATCCATATCAAGACCTTTCTTAGTTAAAATGCTGCGATCGCCTTTTGTCCGACAAGCTTCTCAAAACCCCTTAAATCTTCAATTGACGTAATATAGTAATACTGCTCATCCGTGATGAATGCCCCCAAATTTCCCTGGGCTGCCATTTTTGATAATATAACTTCTTCAAATGAGATATTACCCGGTTCATGACGGTCAATGACCTTCTTGTCGACCAAAAAGAAACCTATGTCCACCCCATTTAAGCCGGGCATCCGGCGGCCTTTATCATATGCTTTCACCCTGCCATCGTGATCGACGATCACATTATTCCCAAGACCATACTCTCCGGTCCCGTTCTTATTACTAAAGACCGTTGTCGTCAAAGGAACCTGTAATCGTTCATAATTTTTCCTCATCTTATCTAGCGGGACCGGCCAATAATTATCACCATATAAAAGCAAAAACTTCTCTTCTAACTTTTCATAGGCATTGATCAGGCGCCGCCCGGTCTGGTCTTCCTCTTGGCCTATAGAATAGTCAACTTCCAGGCCTATGATCTT
Source organism: uncultured Planctomycetales bacterium (assembly GCA_964487685.1). Lineage (GTDB taxonomy): Bacteria > Omnitrophota > Gorgyraeia > Zapsychrales > Fredricksoniimonadaceae > JABDGZ01. The sequence continues at coordinate 2,927 of CAZASA010000001.1, read as the reverse complement.
GTTCTTCCTGTAATGATCGACCACACTATCGGCCTTATACCCCAACAAGAACACGATACGCCGGATCCCTGCATCACGCAGCATCGTCAACAGATAATCCGTGAACGGACGTCCATTGACCGGAGCCATAGGTTTGGGGATACTATCAGTCAACGGCCGAAGCCGTTCACCCCGTCCGCCGGCAAATATGACGGCCTGATCAAAATTCATAAAAATTTATTCCAAAAGATCCTTGTTCTGGTACAGGAATTTCGACCCTACTCGGGCTTTAAATACCTTGTTAAGCTGGTCAGGTTTAAATAAACTCCAAAATCTCCGCTGAAGGTCTTCGTATTCATCATTAGTCTGCCAAATTCCACGCAATTTTTCTTCCTTCTCCAGGATGACATCAAGGATCTCTTCAGGAGCGTTATCAACAATTTCCAGACCGTCTTTTTTATACCATATAGGGTCTAAATAACAACCAACCGGGGAATTAATGATCTCATTAAAAGTTAAAAATCTCTTTTCTCGTATTGACCATATTTTCTTGAAAATATAAAGATGAGCGGGCGACCAGGCGGCAATAAACTTAATGGGAACCAAGTTTACAGTAACACGTTGTTTTCTAAATAATCTTGCCACATCATCCAGGCCGCTGGAGTTTCCTATATAAAAATGGCACCTGGAGATCAAAAATAGATCGGCAAAATCGCTTCGCCAAGGGCTTAAGGGGTAATCAATCACTTGCGGATGTTTCCATTCAAAGGCTTTGTTGACCACCTTGCCCATCCGGATGACATAATATCCCCGTTCTACAAGCTCCTTAACAGCCGGAGTAATCGTATTAAGATCTCCATCCCTAAAATTGTGAAGCGCGTAGTCACTATCCGGTAGATCAGGCATCACTGATCTCTGAAAAGCATTATCCCTGACATTAAAAGTAACAATAGAACTTCCCGGCGGAATACCCATGTCACGTAACAGCGCGGCCCCGCGATCCTCTTCCTTGCTGGTAAAGGAGACTTGGGGAGGGGTATCATTGGAGAAACCATAGACATCCAGGGAATTATGGGTGGATATATAATGATGCGGCCGCCAGCCGGGGATCTTCAAGTTAGCCCATGATATCCAATAAGCAATATCAAACAATGGAACGATCCTTTTTAACATTCTTTTTAGCTGGCGGTTGAGTATCCATGGACGGAGAGGATAAAAAATATCAAAGGTCTTAATATCATCCAATCCTGCCCTGCGCTCCCACAAATAAACTTCCGTATTACCAATAGCATGCCCGATCTGTTCATATACCGGAATAAACCGTATACGAATGATCGGACGAAATAATCGCATAAGGATAACAAAAGGTAATACCAATAAAAATACCGGGATCTTAGGAAGGTAAACAAAAAATATTTTTTCCATGATCATCCGTAAAACCTTCATTACTGTTCCTTTCAACTCAAAAACCAAATGAGCTGCTGCTCAATGAAGTCCTAGTTCCTGAAACCGTACCAAATCAGAAAAAAGGCCTCCCTGACGGCATAGCTCTTCATATTGACCCGACTCAAGCAAAACACCTTTATCAAAAACATAGATCAAGTCAGCCTTCTTGATAGTGGCCAGGCGGTGCGCCACTATCACCATGGTTGTTTTTCCGGAAAGAGCTTCGATGGCCTTTTGGATCAATTGTTCAGAATAGCTGTCCAAGGAACTCGTGGCCTCATCAAGAAAAAGAATCTCCGGTTTTCTCACCAAGGCCCGCGCCAGGGCCAGGCGCTGAATTTGTCCTCCGGAAAGGCGCACCCCCCGGTCGCCAATGACAGTGTCATAGCCCATGGGCAGGTGTTCAATAAATTCGTGGGCATAGGCCAATTGACACGCCTCCCTTATGTCATCATCGCTGACATCAGGTTTGGACCATAAAATATTTTCTTTGACTGTCATGTTAAACAGAACATTATCTTGCGGCACATACCCTATGCGCCGCCTGTATGAATTAATGTCCAGATCATTCATGGGAATGTCATCAACCAGCACACGGCCTTGTGCCGGTGAATGAAGCCCCATCAATATATCAATCAGCGTCGATTTTCCGGACCCTGATTTCCCGATAAAAGCAATGACCTGCCCTTTGGGGATCTTAAGGTTTATACTTGTCAAGGCAGGCGGTCTTTCGGGGTAGGAAAAACTTAACTCTTCAAGCTGCAAACAACGGTTAAAACCTTTAAAAGGCACCTGTCCTGAAACCTGCCTCATGCCTTGGGCGGAAGCGCGCAGGCTCTGGATCTGTTCATAGGCCGGGATAAAACTGGAAATCATTGTCTTACTGGACAATAAAATGCTAAAGGCGTTGGCGATCTGAAGCAATGACAATAATAAAATAGCCAACTCCGACGCAGGCACCCCAAAGGCACGTGACGTTAATAGGGCAACCAGGACAATGACCACTCCAATGGGCCGATAGGCCATGGACATGAAGTAGATCAACAATTGCGATTTAGTGTAGTATTTTAAATGGGCATCATAGGCGGCATTGATCTTTCCGACCGTGCGCTGGGGATTTCCGTAACCTAAAATAAGTTTTGCGCCGCTGATACTTTCAAAAATGAACCCTGCCAGGTCATTGCCTGTCTGCGTGCCGCGCTGGCCCAGTTTGTAGGAGTACTTGCTTATGTAAATAAATACCAATGCCGCAATACCGCCGGAAAATAGGCACAGAAGGGTGACCTTCCAAGATATGTACAAGGGAATTGCCAAAAAGATTACAATTTGAACAAGATTCGAAAAGATTGTCCCTATGGCATTAAAAGCATCCCCGACCCAAACCAGCTCCCGGTTGAGAGAATTCAATGTCTTGCCCTGTTCGGTGCTCGTGAAAAAAAGCCATTTAGCCTGAAAGACATCCTGCAAAAAATGCGTCATCAGGTCCTGGGAAAGACGGGATT